>JAJUHM010000163.1 GCA_029279925.1 Aquabacterium olei | reverse complement strand
GAGGGGCGCGACGCCATCCAACGCTCCTTCAAGTTCAAGAATTTCAACGAGGCCTGGGGCTTCATGAACCGGGTCGCGCTGATGGCGGAAAAGGCCGACCACCATCCGGAGTGGTTCAACGTCTACAACCGGGTGGACATCCTGTTTTCCACGCACGATGCCGGGGGGTTGACCGAGCGCGACATCGCGTTTGCGCACTGGGTCGATGCGACCGCCCCGGCCATGGGGGCGATCGATGAGCGCAACCGCTGACACCGTCCTGCACGGCCTGGCCGCCGGCGAGGCCGGCCGCCCGGATAGCCCGGACTGGACCATTCCGCAAAACTGGTCCGCTTACACCCCGCAGGAGCACGCCACCTGGGCCACGCTGTACCGGCGCCAGATGGCGCTGCTGCCCGGCCGGGCCTGCGATGCCTTCGTCGACGGCATGCGCCGCCTGCCCATCGAGCCCGACCGCATCCCGGACTTCGAGCGCCTGTCCGAGGTGCTGATGCGCCACACCGGCTGGCAGGTGGTCGCCGTGCCGGGGCTGGTGCCCGACGACGTCTTTTTCGAGCACCTGGCCCACCGGCGCTTTCCGGCCGGGCAGTTCATCCGCCGCGCCGACCAGTTGGACTATCTGCAGGAGCCCGATGTCTTCCACGACGTCTTTGGCCACGTGCCGATGCTCATGCACCCGGTCATGGCCGACTTCATCCAAGCCTACGGACACGGCGGCCTGCGCGCGCAACGCCTGGGCGCGCTGGACATGCTGGCCCGCGTCTACTGGTACACGGTGGAGTTTGGCCTGGTGCGGGAAAGCGGTGCGCTGCGCATCTACGGTGCAGGCATCGTATCGTCGGCATCCGAAAGCCGCTTTTGCCTGGAATCCCCCTCGCCCCACCGTCTGGGCTTCGATCTGGCGCGGGTGATGCGCACCCGCTACCGCATCGACGACTTCCAGCAGACCTACTTCGTGCTCGACCACCTGGACGATCTGCTGCGCCTGGCCGAGATCGACTTCGCCCCGCTGTACGAACGGGTGGGCGGGCTGGACACCCTACCCGCCGACGCGGTGCTGCCTACCGACGCGGTGATCAGCCGGGGGGATGGACACTACCACCGTCACCGGGTTTGATGCCTACGCCCGTCAGGCACAGCCCCGCGCAACGTGCATATACAAAAAAGCCGCCAGAAAGCTCTGGCGGCTGGGTACCCCGATGGGGTCAGCGGCCCGACGGCCGCGCAAATCAGAACGTGTGCTTCAGGCCGATGCCAAAGCGGCTGTCCGGCGCACCGGCGCGGCCCGTGACGGCAGCGGCGTTGGCGTCGAAGAAGCCGGCGTACGCCGTGGTCCGCTTGGACAGAGCGTAGGCAGCCGCCACGCTCCAGCCACGCTCGGCCTTGCCGCCGTCTTGCTTGCTCTGCGCGTAGCCAACCGACACGACCAGGTTGGTCGCGACCGGCACGTCGGCGCCGATCGACCACTCATCCACATCCGCGTTCTTGGCGCGGCCGTAGGTGCCCAGCAGCTTGGCCACGCCCAGGTCGTAGGACGCGCCGAGGCGGGTGTACTTCTCGTTGGTCAGCTCGTCATCCTGATAACCCAGCGCGACGAACAGCGGGCCACCTTCGTACTTGACGTGGAAGGCCGAGACACGGCTGTTGGCCACGCCTTCGCGCAGGTTGGTGCTGAACGCACCGCTGAAGCCGCCGAACGACGGCGAAGCGTAGTAGAAGCCGTTGTTCGGGTTGGCGGTGTACTCGTACTGGCTTTGGAAGATCAGGGCAACCGGGCCCAGGACGTTGGCGTTGAACGCCGCGTCGGTGGCACCCCCGATGTCGTCATACGCCGTCCAGATCTTGCCCAGCTTGACTTCACCGAAGCCGCCGGACAGGCTCAGATAGGTTTGACGGTCGAAGTTGGGGCCGGCCTTGCCGTCATCCAGCGCAATCTTCTGCTCGTACAGGAAGCCGTCCTTCAGACCGCCGCCCAGGTCTTCCTCGCCCTTGATGCCCCAACGGCTGGTGGAGACACCACCGCTGGTCAGTTTGGTGGAGGCGTTCTTGTCCTTGTGCAGAACCATGTCCGCAACACCGTACAGCGTCACGGACGACTGGGCCATGGCAGCGCCCGAGGCGGCCAGCACGGCCAGCGCGATCAGAGTCTTCTTCATGAGGTTCACCTTTCGACGGGTTGAGGGTGTTCGCCGCTTTCCGCGAGGACTGCGGCACACGAGCCAATGGTAGTGGCATTTTCTTGACGATCAGGGTTTTCCCCCATTTTGGGTATGCCGTTCGTTGCAGAACTGCAACATATCCGTCTTCAGCCACCTCACCTCACGCCGCGCTCCAACAAAAAACCCGCTGCCGAAGCAGCGGGTTTCTCAGCCATCGAACGACCGTCGATCAGAAGTTGTGGCGGATGCCCAGACCGAAGCCGCCAACATCCTTGCCAGCCTTGGCCGCGCTGAAGGCGCCATCTTTCTTCTTACCGTCACGCAGGTAAGCGGCGTAAGCGAAGGTGCGCTTGGACAGCGGATACTTGGCTTCCAACACGAAGTCGGTGTCTTTGTACTCGGTGTCGCGGACGAAGTCAGCCGTCAGCGTGACCGTACCGACGGTGGTGCTGCCACCGATCGAGAAGCCCTTGGCGGTACCCGCCGGATCGATCCACGCGCCCGCGACCTTGAAGCCGCCGAAGTCGTAGCTCGCACCCAGGTGCTTGTTGTTGCCCGTGGCGCCACCGTTGTTGTTGTAGTTGAACGCAACAACCAGCGGACCCTGAGCGTAGCGCAGCGACAGATCGTTGCTGCCCTTGGTGCCGTTGTCACCCTTCAGGCGGTGACCGAACTGGGCCACGAAGCCGCTCATGTTGGGCGACGTGTACATGATCATGTCGCTGGTGCGGATGCCAACCAGCACAGAGCCAAACTGGCTCACCACGGCCGAGTAGTTGGCCGCGCCGGTCAGTTCCCAAGCCGCGGCGGTGTTGAACGCCGGGTTCAGACGACGACCCAGGCTCAGCTCACCAAAACCACCGGACAGCGTCATGAACGCGTTACGGCCAAAGTAGTTGCCGCTGAACGACCCGGCAGCACCGTTGTCGAGCGAGAGGCCCGCCTCGAAGTTGAAGCCTGCCTTCAGGCCGCCACCCAGATCTTCCGTGCCACGGATGCCCCAACGGGAGGTGCCGTTGTTCATCGTGGCCGAGCTGTCCAGCTTCAGCTTGGTACCCGGGGCATTGGTGTCAGTGATGCCGATGTCTGCAACACCGTACAGGGTAACCGACGACTGGGCAAACGCCGCACCGGTGGCCGCGACAGCAGCCAGGGCGATCAGAGTCTTTTTCATTCGAATCTCTCCAAGAGTGTCCAGGGTTTGGAACAGGGGCCGGGGTCCGCCCGACCGGCCTCCACGGGGAAGCTGACCCGTATTGCATCAGAAGAGGGCCGGGTCAAGGTTAGGGTTCCCCCTAATAATGCATGTTTGCGTCGCTTTCGCGCAACACCCGCCTCGGCTATGCGCCGACGCCACCCACTCGCTGTGCCACCGCGTCGCACAAACGCTCTACGGCGTGCTGCAGAGCAGGCACGCCTTGATGGGCCGCCATCAACGCAGCGTGCAAGTCGGCATCGGACTGCTGATACTCGTGGATCAGCCGGTTGCGCAGCTGGCGCAAGGCCACCCACTCATCGGCGCTGCGGATCAACCCCAGACGCTCGGCGCGATCCAGGTTCTGCAGCATGGCGGCCGCCGGCTCTTGCATGGCGCGCAGGTAGGCTGGCAGAAATTTATCGCCCAGCAGATCTTGCAACCGACCAAATCGGGCCACGAATGCGTCCACGCGCTCCGCAAAGTCGATGTTCTGGCAACGCTGACGCAGCTCTGCCGGCGTCCAAGCTTCGGAAAAAAGCCGGGCATCGGTTTGCTGCAGATGGTCGAGCTCCCTTCGCGCCAAGTCCTGCAGCTGCAGCAGGCGCAGGCGCTCTGACTCCGGGATCAGCCAGCTCACAGCAGCACCCCCTGGTTCAACGCCACGTCGTCGATGGGTTGGCGCTGCACACCGGGTGCAAGCAGCCGCACGTCCACGGCACGCCCATCCAGGCGCCGCTGCAGCCGGGCGGAAAGCAAAGCGGCCGTCCAAACGGGGTTGTCCACCGCCACATCGGCCAGCACGTGCAGATCCACATCGCCCCCACGGGCAGTGTCATCGGTTCGCGAGCCGAACACCCGCACCTGGGCACCGTCACCCAGCTCGGCACGCACGGTCTGCCGGATGATCTCGATAGCCTGGGGGGTGAGGCGCATGGCGTCGATGATACGGCGTGGAACAGCGGCCCTGCCTGTTACAGCCCGACCGCATACTCCAGCGTCAACGGCGCATGATCGCTGAACCGCTGGGCTTTGTAGATGCTGGCCCGTTGCGCGGTGGCCGCCAGGCCTGGGGTCGCCAAGTGGTAGTCGATGCGCCAGCCGACGTTCTTGGCCCAGGCCTGTCCGCGATTGCTCCACCAGGTGTAGCCGTCCCCCTCGGCGTCCGGGTACAGGCGACGGTACACATCCACCCACGCACCGTCAGCGAGCAGGCGGGTCATCCAGGCGCGCTCCTCGGGCAAAAAACCGCTGTTCTTCTGGTTGCCGCGCCAGTTTTTCAGGTCCTTTTCGGTGTGGGCGATGTTGACATCGCCACAGACCAAGCACTCGCGCTCGACCGCCAAGCGGGCAAGCCGCGGCGCGATGTCGTCCAGAAAGCGAAACTTGGCCTGCTGGCGCTCGTCGCCCGACGATCCACTGGGAAAGTACACACTCACGACGCTGAAGGCGCGCGCCGGGGTGTCGAAGCGCAGCTCCAGATACCGACCCTCGTCATCGAACTCGGGCACCCCGATGCCGACGACGACGTCGCTGGGCTCGTGCCGGGTGTAGATGCCCACACCCGAGTAGCCCTTCTTGACCGCACAGTGAAAATAACCGCGCAGGCCCGCCAGGGTGTCGAAACGGCCGGCCATGTCGGCGGGCTGGGCCTTGAGCTCCTGCACGCACAGCAGGTCCGGCGCAGTCGTGGCGACCCAGTCCTCCAGCCCCTTGCTGGCGGCCGAGCGGATCCCGTTGAGGTTGAGGGTAGTCACGGTCAACATGGGCGCGATGGTAGCGGGTGGCCGGCGGCCTCACCACTCGACCCATGCCTGGGCAGACCCTCGATAACCCGCCCCGGGGCAGCCCGGAACATGACGACGTGGCGGCCGTTTCTGCCCCGCCGCGCCAGATGCCGGGTGCGCAGCCGGGAGCCATGCCATCCCGCGCCTTGGCCTTGAGCATCTCTGATAACGGTCGGTGGCGACCAAATGCCCCACCAGCGCGGGTTTGGGAGCGATGCATCGGCATGGAGGGCGCGGTCGGCGCGCCTCACAGCACGATCTCCAGTGCTCAGGCGCGGCGCAGCATGGCGAATGCAAACCGACGCCCATAGCCCTGCTTGATCGCCAGGTGGATCCACGTCATGGCAAACGGCTCCAAGTAGCGCGCCGCCAGCAGCGGCCCCATGTCCACCGCCTCGAACCCGATCAGCGTCGCCAGCGCCATCGCGCGCTGCCGGGCTTCGGCGTCATCGCCACAGACCGGCATCATGGGCACGCCCTGCGGGTAGCGGCTGTCGGCCATGTTCTCGGCGCCGGTGGTGTTGAAGGCCTTGACCTTGCCCCTGCAAAGTGGAGTGCTTAGCCCTTGTTGAAAATGTCGACAAGGACAGAAGCGATGAGTGACAAGCAAGTGCGTGCGCAGTACACGCGGGAGTTCAAGCTGGAGGCGGTGCGGCAGGTGCGCGCCGGGCAGCCTATTGCGGTCGTAGCCAAGGTCCTGGGCATCCCCAAGGCGAGTCTGGGCAACTGGGTGCGGCTGGCCGCCAAGGGCGGCCTTGGCGGCCCGGGGGGTTCGGACAAAGCCGATCGGGTCTCGCCCGAGCAAATGGAGATTGCCCGGCTGCGGGCGGAGGTGGCGCGGCTGCGCATGGAGCGCGACATCGCAAAAAAAGCCGCGGCGTACTTCGCGCAGGACACGCTGCGAGGTACGCCTGGATTGACCAAATGAAGCGCTGCTACCCGGTGAGCATCTCCTGCGAGGTGCTGCAGGTCAGCGCCAGCGGGTATTTCAACTGGCTGCGCCGCCAGGGTGGCGGCTGCGGCGGCGGTGGCCGCGCTGCAGCGCGCTACAGCGACGAAGCCCTGCTGGCGCACATCCGTGCCATCCACGCCGAGGTCAAGGGCGAATACGGCTGGCCGCGCATGCACAAAGAGCTTGTGGCCCGCGGCATCCGGGTGGGCAAAGAGCGGGTTCGCCGGCTCATGCAGCAGCATGGCATCCACGCCAGGAGCAAGCCCAAGTTTGTGGTGACCACCGACAGCCGCCACAGCCTGCCGGTGGCGCCTGACCTGGTGCAGCGACGATTCAATCCTGAGGCGCCCAATCGCCTCTGGAGCGGCGACATCACCTACATCGCCACCGACGAGGGCTGGCTGTACCTGGCTGCGGTCATCGACCTCTTTGGCCGCCAGGTGGTGGGCTGGAGCCTGCAGGAGCGCATGCACACAGGCTTGGTCAAGGATGCCCTGGCCATGGCGTGGTGGCGCCGGCGTCCGCCGCCTGGGCTGATCTTCCACTGCGACCGCGGCAGTCAATACTGCAGTCATGAGTTCCAGCAGGCCCTGCGGGACTGGGGTATGCGCTCATCGATGAGCCGCAAGGGCAACTGCTGGGAAAATGAGCGCAGCGAGTTTCGCCACAACGCGCCGACCGAGAGCTTCTGGGGGCGACTGAAGACGGCCAGCGTGCATGGGTGCAAGTTTGCCACCCGCGAGCAGGCCCGGCAGGCGGTACTGGACTGGGTGGCTTTCTACAATCACCGTCGGCTGCATTCGTCGCTGGGCTATCTCAGCCCGATGCAGTTCGAGCAACGCTGGTACGAGGCACAGCGCAAAAATGCCGCGTGAGCCGGGGGTTAAGAACTCCACGAAACAGGGGCAAGGTCACGCAGCAGCGCGCGGGCCTGTATGCGATGCCCTGCGCGGCGGCGTCGAGTCCTGCGCCGGCCTGAGACCTTGGTCATCCAAGCGCGATGGACAACCGATGGCGATGACGCGCGTGCGAGTCACGGCGACGCAGGGCCGACTGCGTGTGCGCTCCCGTGTCGGTGGATATGCTGTCACACGATCACGATAATGTCCTGAGACAGCTCAATGTGGAGTCGCTCATGCTCACCGACGAAACCGTCCGGTCCCTCGTGCAACGGGCCGTGCTTGCCCCTTCGAGCCACAACACTCAGCCGTGGCGGTTTCGAACGTCGGCCTCGACGATCGATCTGCTGGCCGACCGCACCCGAGCGTTGCCTGTCAACGACCCGTTCGACCGTGAACTCACGATCAGCTGTGGCGCGGCTTTGATGACATTGCGGGTGGCCATTGCCGCATCAGGCCAGGGTGCGCGGGTACGGGTGTTGCCCGATCCGGGCGATGGAGACTGGCTGGCACGGGTCGAGGTGACCACCGACCCGCCAGACGCCGAACTCTCCGCCCTGGCGCCGTTCATCGAACAACGCCGCACCTACCGCAAGGCGTTCGAGACGCGCGAGGTGGCGGCCGAGATCATGGTCAGTATCGCAACGGCAACCG
>JAJUHM010000162.1 GCA_029279925.1 Aquabacterium olei | reverse complement strand
GTGCTGCAACCGGCCGACCAGAGCGGCTTCCGCGGCGAAGAAACGCGCGTACACCGGACCGTCCACCGCGTCGCCCAGCGCCGCCGAGCGCACGCGCTTGATGGCGACATCGCGCTCGTGAAAGTCGTCCCGGCACAGGAAGACCTCGCTGGTGGCGCCTTCGCCCAGCTTGCGGATGACGCGGTACTTGCCGATCGTGTCCGCGGGAATGTCGAGGTCAGGGCTGCCCATGCCGGTGCCGGGTCGTGTCAATGGCTGCATCTTTTCATGTTCTGCAAGGCGGGCGCCGGCCGAAAAGCCCGGGGCTCGCCGTGCATTTCTTCGCAGTTTGTCGCAAGACCTGGCGCCATGGGGCCGCGCCCGTAGAATCCCGCCCATGATCCAAGCCAAGCGTGCCCTTCTTTCTGCCCTGGGTGATGCCCTGCGCCAGGTGGCGCCCGACGCCCCCGCGTCGCTCACCCCCGTCTTCGAGGCCCCCAAGCAGGCGGCCCACGGCGACCTCGCCGTCACCGCCGCCATGCAGCTGGCCAAGCCGCTGAAGAAGAACCCACGCGAACTGGCCACCGCCCTTGTGGCCGCCCTGCAAGCCCAGCCGGCTGTGCAGCAGTGGGTCTCGGCCATCGAGATCGCCGGCCCCGGCTTCATCAACCTGCGCCTCAAGCCCGAAGCCAAGCAGGCCGTCGTGGCCGAGGTCTTCGAGCAGGGTGAACGCTTCGGCTGGCAGCCTGCCACGGGCAAGAAGGTGCTGGTCGAGTTCGTGTCGGCCAACCCCACCGGCCCGCTGCACGTCGGCCACGGCCGTCAGGGCGCTTTGGGCGATGCGCTGTGCAACCTGTTCGAAACCCAGGGCCAGCAGGTCACCCGCGAGTTCTATTACAACGATGCCGGTGTCCAGATCAGCACGCTGGCGCTGTCCACCCAGGCCCGTCTGAAAGGCTTCAAGCCGGGTGACGCCGACTGGCCCGAGGCCGCCTACAACGGCGACTACATCGCCGACATCGCCGAAGACTTCAAGGCCAAGAAAACCGTCAAGGCCGACGACCGTGAGTTCACCGCCAGCGGCGACGTCGACGACCTCGACGGCATCCGCCAGTTCGCCGTGGCCTACCTGCGCCACGAGCAGGACCTGGACCTGAAGGCCTTCGGCGTCCGCTTCGACAACTACTACCTCGAGTCCAGCCTGTACACCTCGGGCCGGGTCGAGGCCGCGGTGCAGAAGCTCAAGGATGCCGGCAAGACCTTCGAAGAAGGCGGCGCGCTGTGGCTGCGCAGCACCGATTACGGTGACGACAAGGACCGCGTGATGCGCAAGTCCGACGGCGGCTACACCTACTTCGTGCCCGATGTGGCCTATCACATCGCCAAGTGGGAGCGCGGCTTCGAGCAGTGCGTGAACATCCAGGGCTCCGACCACCACGGCACCATCGCCCGCGTGCGTGCAGGTCTCCAGGCAGCTGGCGTCGGCATCCCTCAGGGCTGGCCCGATTACGTCCTGCACAAGATGGTCACCGTGATGAAGAACGGCGAGGAGGTCAAGATCTCCAAGCGCGCCGGCAGCTACGTCACGCTGCGCGACCTGATCGAATGGACCAGCAAGGATGCGGTGCGCTTCTTCCTGATCAGCCGCAAGGCCGACACCGAGTTCACGTTCGACGTCGACCTGGCGCTCAAGCAGAACGACGAGAACCCGGTCTTCTACGTCCAGTACGCCCACGCCCGCATCCAGTCGGTGCGCCAGCAGTACGCCGACAAGGGCGGAGATCTCTCCGCCGTGCCCCGGGCCGACCTGTCGCGTCTCACGGCCGACACCGAGCTGGCGCTGCTCGGCAAGCTCGCCGAGTTCCCCGAGATGCTGACCCAGGCGGCCAAGGGCCTTGCGCCGCACGACGTCGCGTTCTACCTGCGTGACCTCGCAGGTGCGTTCCACAGCTACTACGCGGCGGAACGTTTCCTCGTCGACGATGTCGAACTGGGCCGCGCCCGCGTCGCGCTGCTGACCGCCACCGCCCAGGTGCTGCGCAGCGGCCTCGCCGTGCTGGGCGTCAGCGCCCCGGACAAGATGTGAGCCTCAGGGCGCAACCAAGGATCTGTCAGTGATGCAATCTCAACGCGGGGGCTTTTTCCTCGGCATGATCGTCGGCCTGTTGATCGGGCTGGCGCTGGCGCTGGGCGTGGCGCTCTACATCACCAAGGTGCCGCTGCCTTTCATCGACAAGGTGCCGCAGCGCACGGCCGAGCAGGACGCCGCCGAGGCCGAGCACAACAAGAACTGGGACCCGAACAGCCCGCTGTACGGCAAGAACCCGGCCAAGCCGCGGGCGATCCAGCCCGAAGTCGCGCCCGCCGACGTGACGACGGCACCCGTGCCGGCCGAGGCGCAGCCCGCGCCCGACACCTCGCCTGCGGCAGCGGCCTCCGCAGCCGCCAGCAAGGCCAAGCCGGCCAGCGGCGCCGCTTCCAGCGCCCGCAACCCGGCGGCCATCCTCAATGGCGAGCCCGTGTCCACCGCGCCCGCCGCTGATGCGTTGAGCTACCAGGTGCAGGCCGGCGCCTATGGCAGCCAGGCCGAGGCCGAGCAGCAACGCGCCAAGCTGGGCATGATGGGCATCGAAGCCCGCATCCAGGAACGCGAGGTCAACGGCCGCACCATGTACCGGGTCCGCATCGGCCCGTTCGCACAGCGCGAGCAGGCCGAAGACGTCCGTGGCAAGCTGCAGGCCTCGGGCATTGAATCGGCCCTGGTCCGCATCCAGAAATGAATCCGTCTGACACGGAAAGGATCGTCTTCATGAACCGTCGCGAGTTTTCGATGCACACCCTGGGTGCCGCCGGTCTGGCTGGCCTGGGTGTCACGCTGCCCGGCCTGGTGCAGGCACAAGGGCCGGTCGAAGGCACGAACTACGTGAAGCTGGCGCAGCCCGCCCCGGTGTCCGCGCCGGCCGGCAAGATCGAGGTCGTCGAGTTCTTCTGGTACGGCTGCCCGCACTGCCATCACTTCGAGCCCTATCTGGCCGCCTGGGCCGCCAAGCAGCCCGCCGACGTGGCGTTCCGGCGCGTGCCCGTGGCCTTCCGCGAAAACCCGTTCGGTGCCCATCAGCGCCTGTATTTCGCGATCGAGGCGCTTGGTCTGATTCCGTCGCTGCATGCCAAGGTGTTCAACGCCATGCATGGCGAAGGGCTGAAGCTCGACAAGCCCGAAGCAATTGGCGACTTCGTTGCCAAGCAGGGCGTCGACCGCGCCCGCTTCATGTCGGTGTACGACTCGTTCGCCGTGCAGACCAAGGCCCGCCAGGCCCGCACCCTGACGGACGCGTACAAGATCGACGGTGTGCCGGCCATCGGCGTGGCCGGCCAGTACTACACCTCGGTGTCGCTCAATGCCACGCCCGAGCGCGCACTGGCCACCACCGACCACCTGATCGCGCTCGCCCGCAAGGGGCGCTGACACCCCGAGGCCGGCGTCGGGAGACGTCGGCCCACACGGTTCGAGTCGAGGACAACACTCGGACATCGCGTTCGCCAAGCGGTTTGCGTTGCGCCGCGGCTAAAATGAATGCAAAATTCATGCCGATGATGCCGTTGCCCCACCTTGCCCCCCTCTTGCGCCAAGCGCTTGCCCCCCGCGCATGTCGCGCTGCTTGGCTGCTGCAGTTTGCCATTCTGGCCGCCGTTGGCCTGAGCGCCACGGCCCATGCCGAGAAGGCCGACCGCAACCAGCCGCTCAACTTCGCTGCCGATGCGGCCCGCGTGGAGGACAACCAGCGCCTGAACATCCTGACCGGCAACGTCGAGATCACCAAGGGCACCATGCAGGTCCGTTCAGACCGCGTCGAGGTCCGCCAGAACCCGGACGGCACCCAGTCCGCCGTGGCCACCGGTGGCCCAGGCGGCCGGGCCTATTTCCGCCAGAAGCGTGAGGGTGTCGACGAGTTCATCGAAGGCGAAGCCGAGAAAATCACCTACGACGGGCGCAGCGACACCGTGCAGTTCAACGGGCGCGCCATCATGCGTCGCCTGCGCGGTGCCACCGTGGCCGATCAGGTCACGGGACAGGCCGTGGTGTACGACAACAAGACCTCGGTGTTCCAGGTGCTCGGTGCGCCCGCCACCGGCGATGCGCCCAAAGGCCGGGTCCGCGGGGTGATCTCGCCACGTCCGGCCGAAGCCGAGGGAGGGCGCTGACGTGAGCACTCAGTCTGTCGCCGAAGCCACCGCGCCCGTCGCCCTGCCTGTCAGCCGCCTGCGCGCCGAAGGCCTCAAGAAGCGTTACGGTGCCCGCACCGTGGTCCACGATGTGCACGTCGCCGTTGGCGCTGGCGAGGTGGTCGGTCTGCTGGGCCCCAATGGCGCAGGCAAGACCACCAGCTTCTACATGATCGTGGGGCTGGTTCGGGCGGATGCCGGCCTCATCGACATCGATGGCCAGCGCGTCGAGAAGCTGCCGATCCACCAACGTTCGCGCCTTGGCCTGAGCTACCTCCCCCAGGAGGCCTCCATCTTCCGGCAGCTCAACGTCGAGGAGAACATCCGGGCCGTGCTCGAGCTGCAGGTCGATGAGCGCGGGCGTCGTCTTGGCAAAGCCGCCATCGAGCAGCGGCTCGACGCCCTCCTGCACGACCTCAGCATCGACAAGCTCCGCACCAGCCCGGCCATGGCGCTGTCGGGCGGCGAACGGCGGCGCGTGGAGATTGCGCGCGCCCTGGCCACGCAGCCCCGTTTCATCCTGCTCGATGAGCCCTTTGCTGGCGTCGACCCGATTGCCGTGATCGAGATCCAGCGCATCATCGGCTTCCTCAAGGCACGCGGCATCGGCGTGCTCATCACCGACCACAACGTGCGAGAAACCCTGGGCATCTGCGACCGCGCCTACATCATCAGTGAAGGTCGGGTGCTGGCGGAAGGCCGCCCCGCCGAGATCGTCCACAACGCCGAAGTCCGCAAGGTCTACCTCGGCGAGCACTTCCGCATGTAAGCGAGCGGCCATGAAGCCTTCCCTGCAGTTCCGGCTTTCTCAGCATCTGGCGCTCACACCCCAGCTGCAGCAGTCCATTCGCCTGTTGCAGCTGTCCACGCTGGAGCTACACCAGGAAGTCGAGCAGATGCTCGAGATGAACCCCTTCCTCGAGCCCGAAGAAGAGTTCGCCCCGCTGGACACGGCGGCCGGGCTGGAGTTCGAGCGCCAACGCAGTGAACGCACCGGCGAGGAGGGCGCCTCGATCAGCGAAAGCGACGGTCCATCGGGTGAAGGGGACGCTGGCGGCATCGACACCGTCGAGATCGGCACCACCGAGCGCGATGACTGGGAGAACGGCACCGAGCGCGACGACTTCGACGGCATCCGCGAGACCCCTTCACGCAACAACGATGGCGACGACGAGTTCGATCCCCTCGAGCGCAATGCGGTCTCCATCAGCCTGCAGGAGTTCCTGCGCCAGCAACTGCTGGGCACCCGCCTCAGCGAGCAGGACATGGCGGCGGTCGACATCCTCATCGAGTCGCTCAACGAAGACGGCTACCTGGCCGACACCCTCGAAGAAATCGCCGCCAGCCTCTTGCCCGAAGGGGGCGACGAGGAGATGCTGGAAGAGTTGCTCTCCCGCCTGCGCTGCGCACTGAGCTGGCTGCAGCACATGGAGCCGACCGGGGTGGGCGCCAGCAATCTGTCCGAGTGCCTGGTGCTGCAACTCAAGGCGATGGAAGAGGAGGCGGCTCGCAACCTGGCCATCGTCATCTGTCAGCAGCACCTCGAATTGCTCGCGCGCCGTGACATGCGCAAGCTCATGGCTGCCACCGGCGCCGACGAGCACCTGCTGAAGGAAGCGCAAGGCCTCATCGTCGGGCTGGAGCCCAAGCCGGGGCGTCGCTTCACCCGCGCCGAGGCCAACATCATCGTGCCCGATGTCATCGTGCAGAAGTCCGGTCGCAACTGGAAGGTCGTGCTCAACCCCGACGTGATGCCCAAACTGCGCATCAACGACCTTTACGCCCAGGCGCTGCGCTCCACGCGATCGCCCCGCGGGTCGGCGGCCACCGAAAGCCACACGGCGCTCAGCTCGCGGCTGCAAGAGGCCCGCTGGTTCGTCAAGAACATCCAGCAGCGTTTCGACACCATCCTGCGCGTGTCCCAAGCCATCGTCGACCGCCAGAAGAACTTCTTCACCCATGGCGAAATCGCGATGAAGCCGCTGGTGCTGCGCGAGATCGCCGACGAACTCGGCCTGCACGAATCCACCATCTCCCGGGTGACGACGGCCAAGTACATGAACACGCCGTTCGGCACCTTCGAGCTGAAGTACTTCTTCGGTTCCTCGCTCAACACCGATGCCGGTGGCAACGCGTCCAGCACCGCCGTGCGGGCGCTCATCAAGCAGCTGGTGGCGGCCGAGGACCCGAAAAAGCCGCTGTCCGACAGCCAGCTGTCGTCAATGCTGGAAGAGCAGGGCATCCAGGTCGCCCGGCGTACCGTGGCCAAGTACCGCGAAGCCCTCAAGATCGCCCCCGCCAACCTGCGCAAGGCGCTCTGACCGGCGCGCTGCCTCGCTGGCGCGGGTGGGTGTCTGCCGTTCGAGCCCGCGCCTGTATGCTGGTTCCTGCGCTTGTGCGCCGCACCGCTGCACGCCACCGTGGCATGCGGTCTCTTCTTGTCGATTCCCCGGGCGTCGCTCCCGCGTTGCCCGCGCTCTTTTTCTGCCGAGGTTCCCATGCCGATCAAGCCCACCCGCCGCCCTGTCGTTTCCCGCGAGACCGGTCGCCCCAGCGACGAGCGGGCCCCCGGCGCGGTCGGGCCGGGGCAAGCGCCCGCCCGCCGTTCCGCCGCCGCAGCAGCCGGCGACCGACGTGCGGCCGAAACAGGTCGCCCGGCGCACGATGAGCGCCGTCCCGTCCGTGGCGGCCCCCGTCCGGAAGGTCGCGCGCCCGCGGCACCGCGAGGCCCGGCTGGCGAAAGCCGCCACGGCCCTTCAGCGGGCACGGGCCGTGCAGGGCCCCGTCCGGATCACCGGCCCCAAGCCGCCAGCCCGGTGCTCGCGGCCGACCGGCCGGCGGGCCTTTACCTCAGTTGCGCCGCCGGGGTCGAGCCCCTCCTGGCGGCCGAGGCCCAGCGCATCCTGGGGCCCGGCCTGCTGGTCACCGAATCCCGCGGCGGCATCGACATCCATCCGGCCGGACAGTCCGCGCGCGCAGAAGACACCCGTGCGGCGCTCATCGACGCCGCCATGCGCCTCAACCTCGAAAGCCGGCTGGCACAGCGCGTCCTGTGGCGTGTCGCATCCCGCGTCTACCGCCACGAAGACGACATCTATGTCCTCGGCCGCGCCGTCAACTGGTCAGACTGGATCACCCCCCGCCACACCCTGCGCGTGGACGTCACGTCCCGGCGCAGCACCCTGCGCAGCCTCAACTTCGCGGCCCTGCGCATCAAGGATGCCGTCTGCGACGACCTGCGCGAGCGCTTCGGTGAGCGCCCCGACGTCGACACCCGCCACCCCGACCTCAACCTCGTCCTCTACATGGACGACCTGGAAGCGACGCTCTACGTCGACACCTCCGGTGAAGCGCTGTTCAAGCGCGGCTGGCGCGAGGACACCGGCGAAGCGCCACTGAAAGAGACCCTGGCCGCGGCCATGCTGGCTGCCGCAGGCTGGCAAGGCCGCCCCGAAGACGGGGCCTTGCTCGACCCCTGCTGCGGCGCCGGCACCATCCCCATCGAAGCCGCGCAGATCGC
>JAJUHM010000161.1 GCA_029279925.1 Aquabacterium olei | reverse complement strand
GATCAACCGCATGGGCATGCCGGCGGCCAGCGAGTTCCTCGACGTGATCTCGCCGCAGTACATCGGTGACCTGATCAGCTGGGGCGCCATCGGTGCCCGCACCACCGAAAGCCAGGTGCACCGCGAGCTGTCGTCGGGCATCTCGGCCCCGATCGGCTTCAAGAACGGCACCGACGGCAACGTGCAGATCGCGATCGACGCGATCCGCTCCGCCGCGAATCCCCACCACTTCCTGTCGGTGCACAAGAACGGCCAGGTCGCCATCGTCGAGACCGCCGGCAACCCCGACTGCCACGTGATCCTGCGCGGTGGCAAGGCGCCGAACTACGACGCCGCCAGCGTGGCCGCGGCCTGCAAGGACCTGGAAGCCGCCAAGCTGCGTCCGTCGCTGATGGTGGACTTCTCGCACGCCAACAGCTCCAAGCAGCACGAGCGCCAGGTGCTGGTGGCCGAGGACATCGCGGGCCAGGTCCGCGGTGGTTCGCATCAGGTCTTCGGCGTGATGGTGGAAAGCCACCTGCAGGCCGGCGCCCAGAAGTTCACCCCGGGCAAGGACGACCCGAAGCAGCTGTGCTACGGCCAGTCCATCACCGACGCCTGCATCGGCTGGGACGATTCGGAGAAGGTGCTGGAGGTGCTGGCCAGCGCCGTGGCGGCCCGCCGCGCGCGCTGACCGACACGCACCATGCGGGTCCTGCTGGCAGAAGACGAGCACGCGCTGGGCGAGTGGCTGTCCAAGGCCCTTTCCCAGTCGGGCACCCAGGTCGACTGGGTGGACGACGGCCAGCTGGCCGAGCGTGCGCTGGATGACGGCGACTACGACGCGCTCATCCTCGACCTCGGCCTGCCGGGCCTGACCGGGCGCCAGCTGCTGCAGCGCCTGCGCGCCCGGGACCGGCGCCTGCCGGTGCTGATCCTGACCGCACGCGACTCGCTGGCCGAGCGCGTGCAGGCGCTCAACCAGGGCGCCGACGACTTCCTGGCCAAGCCGTTCGCGCTGGAAGAGCTCGAGGCCCGGCTGATGGCGCTGGTGCGCCGCGCCCGCGGTGCCGACAACCCCCGCCTGGCCTGCGGCCCCTTGCAGTACGACACGGCCAGCCGCCAGTTCACGCTGGCCGACGCGCCGCTGCACCTGTCGCCGCGCGAGCACGCGGTGCTGCGTGCCCTGATCCAACGGGCTGGCGAGCCCATGTCCAAGACGCAGATCATCGCGCGCGTGTTTTCCGACCAGGACGACGTGCTGCCCGATGTGATCGAGGTGCTGGTGCACCGGCTGCGCAAGCGGCTGGAAGGCTCGGGCCTGGCCATCGTCACCTACCGCGGACTGGGTTATGCGCTGGAAATGGCAGCGTAAGCCCGGGCGCACCATGAGCCTGCGCCAGCGGCTGCTGTGGTGCCTTTTGCCGCTGACGCTGCTGATCACGGCCGCCGAGCTCTGGTCCACCCACCGCGAGGCCCTGGCCGCAGCCAACAGCGCCTACGACCGCTCGATTCGCGGTGCGCTCAAGGCCATCGAGGCCAACATCTCGACGGCCTCGGGCGGCCTGGCGGTGGAGCTGCCTTACCGTCTGTTCGAACTGCTCGAGCTCACGGCCACCGGGCACGTGTACTTTCGTGTGGCCTCCCGCGACGGGCTGGTGGAGGTGGGCAACCTCGATCTGCCCGTGCCCGAGGGACGCCTGCTGCGGCCTGGCGTGCCGGTGTTCACCGATGCCGAGTACCTGGGCGAGCGCGTGCGCATGGGAGTGCTGCTCACGCAGGTTCAGTTGCAAGGGGCCAGCGGCCCGGTCACGCCAGTCGTGATCCAGGTGGCCGAGCAGGCGCTGTCGCGCGAGCAGTCGGCCGCCCAGCTGGTGCGAACCAGCCTGGTGCGGGCCATCGCCGTGCTGCTGGCGCTGATCGCCATCGTGGTGGGCGTGGTGTCCTGGGTGTTGCGGCCTTTCCGGCGTCTTCAGGCCGAGGTGCGCGAGCGACATCCGTCCGATGTCTCGCCGCTGGACGCGCCCGATCTGCCCCGGGACGTGCAGCCCTTGGTGGAGGCGGTCAACACCCAGATGGCGCGCCGGCAGGCTCTGGCCGACCAGCAGCGCCAGTTTCTGGACGACGCCTCCCACCAGCTGCGCACGCCGCTGACGACCCTGCGCACGCAGGCCGACTATGCGCTGCGCCTGCTGCCTGCCCCGACGCCTGTCGTGCCGGGCACCGAGCCCGTCGCCCCGCCCGCCGTGGAAGCCGAACTGCGCGAGAGCCTGCAGGCCATCGTCGACCAGATCGACGCGGCCACGCGCAGCACCAACCAGCTGCTGAGCCTGGCGCGCAGCGATGCGACCGAACCGCAGTGGATGGACTTCGACCTGGCCGAGCTGCTGCGGCAGACGGTGCGGCCGCTGTTGATGCGGGCTCGGCAGCGTCGCATCGACCTGGGCGTGGAGGTGCCCGACGGGCTGCCTGCGCGGGGCGATGCCACCCTCTGGCGCGAAGCCCTGTCCAACCTGCTGGACAACGCGCTGCGCTACGGGCACCCGGGCACGCCGGTGACCGCCAGCGCGCACAGGACGGAGGGGGCGCGGCCGGGCTGGTCCATCACCGTCCTCAGCGAGGGCGACCCCGTGCCCGAAGCGCTGTTCCGGCAGCTCAGCGGCGAGGCCGCCAGCGCCGGGCCCGATGCCGGCCGCTTCGTCCGCGGGCAGGGCGCACGCCGGGGCGGGGCAGGGCTCGGGCTGGCGATCGCCCGCCGCATCGCGCAGCGCCACGGCGGCGACCTGGCGATCGACGCCCGGGCCACCGGCACCTTCGCCGTCACCCTGTCGTGGCCCGAACCGGGGCACGAGCCCGGAGGGGGGTGATCCCCCGGGTTTGTCCCGGTCTGAATTGAAAGCCAGTTGAAAGCCTCGGGTTTCTACAGTTCGTGTCCTGACATCGACACAACACGCGTTCCGCCCGGACGCGACCCGAGGAGCCAGCTGATGAACCTGCCCCTGACCCTGCGCGCGGCCCTGACCTGCGCCGCCTTGTTGCCCCTTGCCCCCACCCTGGCCGCGGCCGGCCCGCTGGACAAGAGCGAATGCATTGCGCCCGCCAAACCGGGCGGCGGTTTCGACCTGACCTGCAAGATGGCCCAGACGCTGCTGCAGGACAGCAAGCTCAGCAGCGACCCGATGCGTGTGACCTACATGCCGGGTGGCATCGGCGCCGTGGCCTACAACGCCGTGGTGGCCCAGCGCCCGGGCGAGCCCAACACCATCGTCGCCTTCTCGAGCGGCTCCCTGCTGAACCTGGCGCAAGGCAAGTTCGGCAAGTACGGCGTGAGCGACGTGCGCTGGCTGGCCGCCCTCGGTGCCGATTACGGCGCCATCATCGTCAAGCAGGATTCGCCTTACAAGTCGCTGAAGGACATCGCGGCCGTGCTCAAGCAGGACCCGACCAAGGTCGTGTTCGGCGCAGGCGGCACGGTGGGCAGCCAGGACTGGATGAAGGCGGCCCTGACGGCCCGCGCGGCGGGTGTCAACCCGCGTGCGATGCGCTTCGTGGCCTTCGAAGGGGGCGGTGAGGCGGTCACGGCCCTGCAAGGCGGCCACATCCAGGTCTACTCGGGCGATGCCGCGGAGGCCGCGACCCAGATCCAGGCCGGCACACCGATCCGCGTGCTGGCCGTGTTCTCGGACCAGCGTCTGCCCGGTCTGCTGGCCAATGTGCCGACGGCCAAGGAGCAGGGCTTCGACATCAGCTGGCCCATCATCCGCGGCTTCTACATGGGCCCGAAGGTGCCCGATGCTGACTTCAACGCTTGGACGGCGGCGTTCCAGAAGGCCATGACGACGCCGGCGTTCGCCAAGCTGCGTGAAGAGCGCGGTCTGTTCCCGATGTCCTTGACCGGCGTCGAGCTCGATGTCTACGTGAAGCGCCACACCCATCAGTACGCCAAGCTGGCGGCCGAACTGGGTCTGGTCGTCAACGCCAAGTAAGCCGGGGTTCGACATGGGTGATCGTGTCCTGGGCCTGGTGTGCCTGATTCTTGCGGCCGGCATGGGCTGGCTGGCCCGGGGTTACGTGGCCCCCATTTCTTACGAGCCGGTCGGCCCGGCGGCCTTTCCGATGCTGATGGCCGGCCTCATGGCCGTGCTGGGCGGATGGTTGGCCGTCCGCCCTGCGCCGCAGGCTGTGCCGGGCGAGCCGGCGCCCGAGCCCCTGTTCGGTGAGGCCACCGGCAAGGTGCTGGCGCTGGTGGCGGCCATGCTGGCTTACGCGGTGCTGTTCCAGTGGCTGGGCTTCGTGGTCGCCACGGCCTTGATGACCCTGCCCGTGGGGCGCGCCTTCGGGGGCACCTGGCGCCAGTGCGTGCTGGCCGGCCTCGGCCTGGGCGTGTTCCTGTTCCTGCTGTTCGACCGCGTCTTCGACGTGATCCTGCCGGCCGGCCTGCTGAGCTTCCTGGGCTGAGCCCGGCAAGGAGACTTTCATGAGTTCCACACTCGACCATTTGATGACGGGCTTCGGCGTCGCCATGACGCCGATGAACCTGATGCTGGCCGCCATGGGCGGCTTCATCGGCACCGTGGTGGGCATGCTGCCGGGCCTGGGCCCGATCAACGGCGTGGCCATCCTGATGCCGCTGGCCTTTGCGCTCAACCTGCCTCCCGAGTCGGCGCTGATCCTGCTGGTGGCCGTCTACCTCGGCTGCGAGTACGGCGGGCGCATTTCCTCGATCCTGCTCAACGTGCCGGGCGATGCCGCGGCCATCATGACCGCCGTGGACGGCTACCCGATGGCGCGCAAGGGCCTGGGCGGCGTGGCGCTGTCGATCTCGGCGTGGAGCTCGTTCGTGGGCTCGATGATCGCGATCGCCGGTCTGGTGGTGGCAGCGCCGCTGCTGGCGAAATGGGCGCTGGCCTTTGGCCCGGCCGAGTACTTCGCGCTGATGGTGTTCGCTTTCGCCTGCCTGACCGGGCTGATGGGCGACCAGCCGGTCAAGGCCGGCCTGGCCGCCGTGCTGGGCCTGTCGCTGGCGACCGTCGGCATCGATGCCAACTCGGGCGTCTACCGCTTCACCTTCGACTCCATCCACCTGGCCGACGGCATTCAGTTCGTCGCCGTGGTGATCGGCCTGTTCTCGATCAGCGAGATCCTGCTGATGATCGAGCACGTGGCAGCGGGCAACACCATGGTGACCCAGACGGGCCGTCATCTCTTCAATTTCAAGGAGATGGCTCAGACGTGGTGGAGCACGGTGCGCTCGTCGGTGGTCGGCTTCTTCGTTGGCGTGCTGCCCGGTGCGGGCGCCACGATCGCCAGCGCCATGACCTACTCGATGGAAAAGCGCCTGACCGACACCGAAGGCACCTTCGGCAAGGGCGACATCCGCGGAGTGGCGGCGCCCGAAGCGGCCAACAACGCCTCGGCAGCGGGCTCCTTTGTGCCCATGCTGACGCTGGGCGTGCCGGGCTCGGGCACCACGGCCGTGATGGTGGGCGCGCTGGCGCTCTACAACATCACGCCGGGCCCCGCGTTGTTCGAGCAGCGGCCCACGCTGGTCTGGGGCCTGATCGCCTCGATGATCATCGGCAACTTCATGCTGCTGGCGATGAACATCCCGATGATCCGCATCTTCACGCGCATCCTGTCGGTGCCGAACTGGGCCCTGGTGCCCGGCATCCTGGCGGTCAGCACGGTCGGCGTCTATGCCATCCACGCCACCACCTTCGACCTGGTGCTGATGACCGTGCTGGGCGTGGTCGGCTACCTGCTGCGCAAGCTGCAGATGCCGATGGCACCGCTGATCCTCGGCTTCGTGCTGGGCGAGTTGATCGAGCAGAACCTGCGTCGCGCACTGTCGATGACCAATGGCGACTGGTCCATCCTCGTGGAAAGCGGCATCTCCCGCGGCTTCTGGGTGTGCACCGCGCTGATGCTCACCGTGCCGATTGCCGTGCGCATCGTGCTGCAGCGCCGCCGTCGGCGAGTCGAGGTGGCGCAGGCCTGATGGACGAGAGTGCCCTCGGACGGGGCTCTTTTCAGGCGGCCTTGTGCCGCCTTTTTTCGTGGTGGCCCCCGGGGGGATGAGATGGTGATGCAGCGATGGGGCGTGCCGCCGGTCGGCCGGGCCGTGGTGCTGGGCTGGGCCGTGGCCGCGGGCGGCGGGCTGTTGTGGTGGCTGGCGGGCGGTCCCTTGCCGTGGCTGCTGGGGCCCATGGTGGCCTTCGGCATCGCCCGCGGCGTGGGCGCGCCCGTGGCCGAGTGGGGCTGGGGCCGGGCGCTGGGCCAGTGCCTGATCGGCGTGGGCCTGGGGCTGCGCTTCACGCCTGAGGTCGTGGCCGGCCTCGTCGCCCGCTGGCCCGTGCTGTTGACCCTGGCCGTGCTGGCATTGACGCCGGCCCTGATCGGCGCGTGGGCCTACCGGCGCTGGGCGGGGCTGGACCGCGCCGGTGCCTGGCTGTGTGCGCTGCCGGGAGGCGCTTCCGAGATGGCCGTGCTGGCCGAGCGACACGGTGTGTCGGCGGCCACGGTCGCGCTGACCCAGGGCCTGCGGGTGGCGCTCGTGGTGTCGCTGGTGCCATGGAGCGCGCTGTGGGTCCAGGGCAGCGTTCGCGGTGCGGTCGATGCGACATCGCCCGTCGCGGCGGTCGGTGTGTCCGCGGTGGCCCTGACGCTGGGTTGGGCCCTGCTGCTGGCTCTGCCCACGGCGCTGCTGCACCGGCGCCGCTGGCCCAATGTCTGGATGATGCTGCCGCTGCTGGCCACGGCCGGGCTGACCGCCTGGCTGGGGCGCAGTCCGGGCGGTCAGGGGCTGCTGGCCTTGCCGGTCGGCCTGATGGACCTTGCCCAGTTGCTGCTGGGCATCACGCTGGGCAGCAAGCTGGATGCGCAGGCGTGGCGGCGCGCACCGCGGCTGAGCGGGGTGGCCGCTGGCGTGGTGGTGGCCAGTGTGGCGGTGTGCGGGGCCCTGGCATGGGGGCTGGCACGCGGGGTGCACGAGGTGCCGGCACCGTGGCTGACCCACTACCTGGCGTTGGCGCCGGGGGGCATGGCGGAGATGGCGCTCACCGCACGGCAGAGCGGCGCCTTTCTGCCTGAGGTGATCGCCACCCACGTGCTGCGCCTGATGCTGGTGCTGGCCCTCGCACCGGTCTTGCTGCAGCGGCTGACCCAGGGCGCACACCGTGGCGCCACGGGCCAAGAATCCCCCCCTGAAGGGGGAAACCGCTGACCTGCCCGCGGTACGACGTGTTTTTGCGTGGGTCCCGCATGGATACTGGTGTGTCGTGTGCTCCCGCGATGCCATGAGCCGGATGTCCCCTCGCCTCCTTCTCGTCGATGACCACGCCCTGTACCTCACGGGGCTGCGCCTGATGCTGGCCGAGGGCTGGCCGCAGGCCGATGTCGCCTTGGCGCACGACTGGCGCGAGGCCACCTCGGCGGTGGAGACCGGTCGGCCGGATCTGGTGCTGCTTGACGTTCACCTCCCGGACGCCGATGGACTGGGTGTGCTGCCCTCCCTGCTCGAGCGGCATCCGGGTCTCAAGGTGTTGCTGATGTCGGCCGATGTGGGGCCGGCCCTCATCCGCCAGGCCCGTGAGGCGGGCGCCTGCGGCTACCTGCACAAGTCGGCCGGCCCTCAGGAGGTGATCCAGGCCGTGTCGGCCTGCCTCGACCACGGCGCGGCGTGGGCCCTGTTGCCCTATGCCTGGGCCGAGCCCGCCCCCGCGGTGCCGCAGGGGGTGGCCGAGCCCAG
>JAJUHM010000160.1 GCA_029279925.1 Aquabacterium olei | reverse complement strand
CCCGGCATGCCGAAGGCACCGGTGTGCCAGACATGCCAGGTCTTGCCGTAACTGTTGACCTTGTCCCGCATCAAGGCCTTCTCGGCCGCCCGCGGGATGCCGGGTGCGATCAGCTGTCCCGACAGGATCTCGCCGTTGTGCGGGTGCCAGTAGCGGCGTTCGGCTTCAGGCAGCCGCAGGAACAGCTTTTCCGAGATGATGTACTCGATGCCCGTCAGGTTGGCGGTGCGCTCGGCACTGTCGAACAGAACGCACTGCGCGAAGTCTTCGTTCACCTGGTGGCAGAAGTGGTGCGCCTCGACCTGGTGGCCGGGGTCGTCCTTCATCGGATGAAAGCCGTTGAGGTAGATGTTCAGCGTCCCGACGGGCGCATGGGTTTGCAGGGCGCGCGCGCCCAGCTCGAGCGCACGCGTGCGGCGGCTCTTGTCGGCACCGGGCGGGTGGGCGTCGGGTGCGATCTGCGCCCGGGGCAGGGCGGGCAATGAGCCCAGCACGGTGGCGATCAGGGCAAGGCGGGCAGCGTGCGTCCAGCGTCTCATCGGGGGCCTCGGGCAGCAACAGGGTGCCCGCCGGCGGCAAGTGACGTGCCCGTTGCAGGCCCCGGGCCCGCCCCGAGTCAGGCAGGCTGCAAGGCCGCCGGCCCGTACGTCTGCAGAAAGCGCTCCGGCATGCGGCGCACCCGGCCTTGCGCGATGTCGACGCACACGTAGTGCGTGCGCCCGCGGAACACGGTCGCGCCATCGGTCTCGCGCACGAACTGGAAAGCCCGGTGCAGCGAGAGCTTGTCGACGGCGGTGATCCAGGTCGCGAGCAGCAGGGGCTCGTCCAGGCGTGTGGCCTGCAGGTAGGTCAACTCGTGCTGGCGCACCACCACCCCGTGGCCCAGCGCTTCGTACTGCGCGGGGCCGAGCCCCAGAGCGACCGAGTGCGCCCAGGCCACGTCTTCCAGCCACTTCAGGTAGACGACGTTGTTGGTGTGGCCCATGAGGTCGATGCAACTCGCATCGACGCGCACGGGCAGGATGAACGGCTCGGGGTGATCCCAGGCGAGGGCGTCAGACATGGCGGGCATCGGATCGGGCGGTCATCGCCCGATCATGCCATCACACCCCGGTCGTGCGCGTGACGGCGCCCCAGGCCTCCGGGCCCACGGCAGGCAGGTGCTCGAAGCCCGGGCGGGCAAAGAGGTAGCCCTGGAACAGGTGCACCCCGAGGTCCTGCAAGGCCAGGCACTCTTCCGCTGTCTCGATCCCTTCAGCGATCACGCGGATGCCGAGGTCGGCGCACATCCCCATCGTGGCCTGCACGATGCTGCGGCGGACGCGGTCGCGGTCGATGTGGCGGGTGAGCGCCATGTCGAGCTTGACGATGTCGGGCTGGAACTCGGCCAGCAGGTTCAGCCCGGAATGGCCGGCGCCGAAGTCGTCGATGGCGGTGGTGAAGCCCTGTCGGTGGTATTCCGCGAAGATGGCCTTGAGGTGGGCGTGATCGACCACCCGCTCGCTTTCGTTGACTTCGAATATCAGCCGCTCGGTCGGAAAGCCGTGGGTGCGGGCTGCCTGCAGCGTGGCGCGGATGCAGGTCTCAGGCCGGTAGACCGCATTGGGCAGGAAGTTGATGCTCAGCATGCCCTGCAGCCCGAGCTGCGCGGCCAGTTCGATGGCGCGCACGCGGCAGCTCTGGTCGAAGGCGTAGCGGTTGGTGTCATTGACCTGGGCCAGCACGTGCGCCGCTGACTCCTGTGACGGGCCCCGGACCAGCGCTTCGTATCCCACGATGGCGCGGGCACGCAGGTCCACCAGAGGCTGGAAAGCCATCGAAATGGCAATGGGGCTGCCTTCGCCCTCGCGGCAGGCGCGACAGGACGCAGAGGCGGTGGGGGGGCGTTGCTCGGGGTCGATCATGGTGGGGCAGGGCGTGATCGGCCGGCATCATGGTTGACAGACATTCGACGGCACGCCGACAGCAATATGTCATAGATTGTGATCGCCTTGTAAGGCGGATGTCTCCCGGTTGAGCCGGTGTGGCTTTCCGGTTATCCCGGCTCAGATGCCGGGGACCCGGCGCCGTTCGCTTGTGGGATAGGCAGACGGTGCGACGCCTTCCCATCGCTTGAACGCCCGTCGGAAGTTCGCCGGGTCGGTGTAGCCCAGGTGAAAGGCGATTTCCTGCAAGGTCAGCCGCCCTGCCTTCAGGTGCTGCAGCGCGAGCTGATGGCGGACTTCATCCAGCAACGCGGCAAACGACGTGCCTTCGTCCTGAAGCCGGCGGTGCAGTGTGCGCGGCGTCATGTTGAACAGCCGGGCGGTCACCACCAGGGACGGAAAGCCGGTCGGCTTGTCCAGCAGCAGGCGCCGCACCCGGTTGGCGAGGCCATCGTCGGCGTGTCGCCGGTCGAGCTCGCGCTGGCACAGGCGCACCGCTTCTTCGGCGCTGGCCGGATCGGCGGTGCTTAGGGGCTGGTCGAGGCCGGCCAGGGGCAGCACCAGGCCGGACCATCCTGCGTCGTACCGGAGATCGCAACGGAACATCGACGTGGCCAGTGCCGCGTAGGCCGGCTCGGGCCACCGGAAGCACGCCTGCCGTACCGGGCACGCCCCCATGGTGATGTGGTCCACCAGGTTCTTCACGGTCAGCATCACGGCTTCGCAGACCAGGGGCTCCAGCTCGTCCAGCGGGCGGGCGGGTTCGAAGTGCACCCGCACCTGCTCGCCTTCGACCTCGTGGCGCACCGTGACCAGCGTGGTGCGCACCGGCACGAACCGCTCGAACAGCACCAGGGCCTCCCGCAGAGACCGGCTGTTCATCGCGGCATAGCCCAGCATGCCGTGTGTGTTGATGCGCAGCCGCTCGCCCACCAGCAGACCGAGTGCGGGCTCAGCCGTGCTGACCAGTGCATCGCGCATCAGAGCCTGGAAGGCCGCATAGGGCAGGGCGCCGTCGGCCTGCGCCAGCCGTGCCTCGTCCCATCCGTGCCGACCGAGCCAGGCCGGCACGTCCACACGCATGCCGGCCAGCAGGTCGGCAATCAGGCGCAGGTACTGAATGGGCAGCGCGAAGTCAGGCATGGCCCGCGATTGTCAAAAAATGACCTGTTGATGTCAATTGACGCCCTGTGCAGTCCGGGCGCGGATTCCTACGATCTCGCCATCCCCCCAGCCAGCCCGAGACCCACCATGCTGTCCCTCGTCTCCCGTCTGTTCGCGTCCCAGGGGCCGGTGACGGCCCACATCAACGGCCGCCCCGTGGCCCTGGCTCCGAAGGAAACCCTGCTGCAGGCCGCGCTGCGCGAGGGCATCGCCTTTCCGCACAGCTGCCGGGTCGGAGGCTGCGCCACCTGCAAGTGCAAGCTCGTGTCGGGCAAGGTGCGTGAGCTCACGCAGAGCGGCTACATCCTGTCCGACGACGAGCTCGATCAGGGCTACATCCTGGCTTGCCAGGCCGTGCCGCAGACCGACGTGCGCATCGAGGTGGACCTGTCGGCCCAACCCGCCCGCCGGCAGGTGGGCGGGCGCATCCTGGGGCAGGAGCACCTCACGCACGACATCGTGCAGCTGCGCGTGCAGCTCGACGAGGCGCTGGCCTACAAGGCCGGGCAGTTCGCGGATCTGACACTCGAGGGCCTGCCCGGTGTGGCGCGCAGCTATTCCTTCGCGACCCCGGTGCAGCCGGACGCGCAGGTGAGCTTCTTCGTGCGCCTCGTGCCCGGCGGGCAGTTCTCGACGCGGGTGCACAGCCACGAGTTGGCGGGGCAGCGCATCACCGTGCAAGGCCCGGCCGGGGACTTCTGGCTGCGGCCCGGCACCGCACCGCTGCTGCTGGTGGCCGGTGGCAGCGGGCTGGCCCCCATCCTCGCGATGCTGACCGACGCGCGCAGCCAGGGCGTGAACCGCCCCGTGACCCTGTTGTTCGGTGCCCGCCAGCAACGCGACCTGTACGCGATGCAGGCCATCGAGGCGCTGGCCCGTGACTGGCCCGCCGACTTCCGCTTCCTGCCTGTGCTGTCGGATGAGCCGCCGCACAGCACCTGGGCCGGTGAGCGCGGCCTGGTCACCGACGTGATGGACAACCTCGTCGCCCCGAACGCGCATGCCTACCTGTGCGGCCCCCCGCCCATGGTGGACGCCGCGCGCGCGCTGCTGCAGCGCCACGGCCTGGCCGCCGCCGACATCCACGCAGACCGGTTCACGACCCTGCACGACAAGCCGCTGGCCGCCTGAGGCCGCGCCACGGCCTCATCACAACAAGGAGACAGACATGGCCCTCTTTCACTACCTCAAGTACTTTCTGTTCCACGCCATCGGCCTGATGTCGCTCGCGTTCATCCTGGCCGGCGGCGCATGGGTGACGGGCGGGCTGCTGACCGTGCTCGTCATCTACATGGTGGGTGACGCGGTGTGCGGCGACGACACCTCCACCCCCGTTTTCCGCCACCCCGGCATCCTGACCTTCCAGCTGTGGATGGCCTTGCCGCTGCTGGCGCTGATCGTGTTCGCCGCCGTGTGGTCGGTCAGCCCGGGCGATCCCCTGGGGTTCGGGGCGTGGGTGGCCGCGCTCACGGGCTACGACGTGCTCGCCGCGCGGGACGCCACGTTCTGGGGACACCACCTCTCGACCATCCTGCTCACGGGCCTGATGATCGGCATGGTCGGGACCATCACCGCGCACGAACTGACGCACCGCACCTGGGATCCGGTCTCGATGCTGATCGGCCGCTGGCTGCTCGCCTTCAGCTTCGACACCATCTTCTCGATCGAGCACGTCTACGGCCACCACCGCTACGTGTCCACCATCGACGACCCGGCCACGGCGCCGCGCGGCCGCAACGTGTACTTCCACGTGGTGGCCTCCACGATCAAGGGCAATGTGAGCGCGTGGCGCATCGAGCGCCGCCGCCTGCAACGCGCCGGCCAGGCCGTGTTCGGCCCGCACAACGCCGTGATCCGCGGGCACCTGATGAGCGTGCTGCTGGTGGCCGGCGCATGGGCTTTGGGCGGCTGGGCGGCGGCCAGCTTCTTCGTGGCCTGCGCGCTGTGGGGCAAGGCGCTGCTCGAGATCGTCAACTACATGGAGCACTACGGCATGGTGCGCGACCCGAAGACACCGGTGCAGCCGCGCCACTCCTGGAACACCAACAAGCGCATCAGCTCGTGGTCGATGTTCAACCTGACGCGCCACTCGCACCACCACGCGCAGGGCGAGGTGCCCTACCAGGATCTGAAGCCTTTCCCCGACGCGCCCATGATGATCAGCGGCTACCTCACCACCATCGTGGTCGCCATGATCCCGCCGCTGTGGCACCGGCTGATGACGCCCAAGGTGCTGGAGTGGGACCGCCGCTACGCCACCCCCGACGAGCGCCGCCTGGCCGCCGAAGCCAACGCCCGCAGCGGCATCCCGGCCCTGATGGCCCAGGCCTCGCCGCCAGCCGCCCCACAGGCCCGCGCCGCCTGAGCCCGGCCCAGACACGCCGGGGCGGGCTGTACCATCGCGGTCCCGCGGCCAGTCGGCCGCGGTGTACCGGTCGATGGACTTCCCCTCATGAAAACCTCGCACCAGCGGGCCGACGTGCTCGCCGGCATCACCACGTCGTTTGCGCTCGTGCCCGAGTGCATTGCCTTTGCGCTGGTGGCCCACCTGCACCCGTTGATGGGGCTGTATGGCGCCTTCATCCTGTGCACGATCACGGCGTTGTTCGGTGGCCGGCCCGGCATGGTGTCGGGCGCGGCCGGGTCGATGGCCGTCGTCATCGTGGCCTTGGTGGTGCAGCATGGCGTCCAGTACCTGCTGGCCACGGTGCTGCTGTCCGGCTTGATCATGCTGGCCTTCGGGCTGCTCAAGCTCGGCAAGCTGGTGCGCATGGTGCCGTATCCGGTCATGCTGGGCTTTGTGAACGGGCTGGCCATCGTCATCGCCATGGCGCAGCTCGAACACTTCAAGCGCGATGGCGTCTGGCTGTCCGGTGCACCGCTGGCGCTGATGGCCGGGCTCGTGGCCGCCACCATGGCGGTGGTCTACCTGCTGCCCCGCCTGACCCGCGCGGTGCCGCCGGCCCTGGTGGCCATCGTGGGCGTGGGCGTGGCGGTGTACGCGCTGGGCTTGCCCACCCGCACCCTGGGCGACATGGCCCACATCGCCGGGGGCCTGCCGGTGTTCGCCTGGCCCGACGTGGCCTGAACCCTGGACACGCTCAAGGTCATCGCGCCGTACGCCATCGTGATGGCCATGGTGGGCCTGCTCGAGACCCTGCTGACGCTCAACCTCACCGACGAGCTCACCGAAAGCCGCGGCGACCCGGACCGCGAGTGCGTGGCCCTGGGCGGCGCCAACATCGTGTCCGGCCTGTTTGGGGGCATGGGCGGCTGCGCCATGATCGGCCAGACGGTCATCAACCTGCGCTCCGGCGGGCGAGGACGCCTCTCGGGTGTCGTGGCCGGGGTGATGGTGCTGCTGTTCGTGCTGTTCCTGTCGCCGCTGATCGAACGCATCCCGCTGGCGGCGCTGGTCGGCGTGATGTTCGTGGTGGCGCAGCAGACCTTTGCCTGGGCCTCGCTGCGCGTGGTCCGCAAGGTGCCGCTCAACGACGTGCTGATGATCGTCCTCGTCACCGTGATCACCGTGCTGACCGACCTGGCGGCCGCCGTGCTGTGCGGCATCGTGCTGGCAGCGCTGAACTTCGCCTGGCAGCATGCCCGCGCGCTGTATGCCGACAGCCATGTCGAGCCCGGTGGCAGCAAGCTGTACCGCGTGCACGGCACGCTGTTCTTCGCGTCGGTCACGCCCTTTCTCCAGCAGTTCGATCCGGCCGGCGACCCGCCCGAGGTCACGCTCGATTGTGCTCACCTGAGCTTTGTCGATTACTCGGCCATCGAGGCCCTGCGGACCCTGCGGGAGCGTTACGAGCGGGCCGGCAAGCACCTGCGTGTGGTGCACCTGTCTCCCCGCTCACGGCAGCTGCTCAAGCGGGCTGGCGTGTCGCCGGGCTCGGCGGGCTGACGGGCATCGGCGCCGGCCGGGACGAAAAAAAACCGGCTTCAAACGAGCCGGTTTTTCACAGAGGGCGAAGCGGATCAGTAGCGACCGCCGCCGTAGCCACCCGTGCCGTAGCCGATGTCCGAACGCTTGGTGGCGGTGTAGCCGCCCGCGTTGTAGCCGCCCGAGCTGCTGCCCTTGTCTTCACGGGGGCGAGCCAGGCTCACGACGATCGAGCGTCCCTCGACGGACATGCCATTCAGCCCGGTGATGGCGGCCTGGGCGTCTGCGGCAGAGGCCATTTCCACGAAGCCGAAGCCCTTGGAATTGCCGGTGTCGCGGTCTGTCATGACCTTGGCGGAAGACACGCCGCCGAATTCGGCGAAGTTGCTTTTGAGTGCGGCGTCGGTCACGGAGTAGGGCAGGTTGCCCACATAGATCTTGCTGCTCATGGAAGAGCCTTTCTGGGTGAGGTGCTCCGTCACGATGCGGGTGTGCGAATCAGCATCCGCTGCGACGGGGTGTGTGAAGGGCGCTGCGGTCGGCAGCGCATTCGGCACGGGGAGGGGGGGCAGCGCGCGGGCTGCCTGCCATGAGTCGGGACGGGGGCGCGCGGGCGCGCAGGAGGGCGCGGTACGCCAGGAGGTGGCGCGGGCTCGGACGGCCCGCGCAGGCCGTCTTTATATCACCGAATAATGTTTTCGGTGACCGCACCGCTGAAGAATGGCGAGCCTCTTTTGCCGGCAAGGATCTCTGCTGCAGCATCGTCACTTCGCTCCAAGACGCGCTCGCGGAT
>JAJUHM010000159.1 GCA_029279925.1 Aquabacterium olei | reverse complement strand
GGTCATCATGGGCCAGGTGCTGGCGGCCGGCTGCGGCCAGAACCCGGCGCGCCAGGCCGCGATGAAGGCTGGCGTGCCCAAGGAAACCCCGGCGCTGACCATCAACGCCGTGTGCGGCTCGGGCCTGAAGGCCGTGATGCTGGCCGCGCAGGCCATTCGCGACGGCGACGCCGAGATCGTGATCGCGGGCGGGCAGGAAAACATGAGCCTGTCGCCGCACGTCGTGCCCAACTCTCGGGAGGGCATGCGCATGGGCAACTGGTCCATGGTCGACACCATGATCAACGATGGCCTGTGGGATGTCTACAACCAGTACCACATGGGCATCACCGCCGAGAACGTCGCCAAGCAGTACGGCATCAGCCGCGAAGAACAGGACGCGCTGGCGCTGGCTTCGCAGCAGAAAGCCGCCGCAGCCATCGAGGCCGGACGCTTCAAGGACGAGATCGTGCCGGTGGTGATCCCGCAGAGGAAGGGCGATCCGATCGTTTTCGACACGGACGAGTACGTGAACCGCAAGACCAGCGCCGAAGCCCTGGCTGGCTTGCGCCCGGCCTTTGACAAGGCGGGTTCGGTGACGGCGGGGAATGCCTCGGGTCTCAACGATGGCGCCGCCGCCGTGATGGTGATGTCGGCCGCCAAGGCTGCGGAACTCAAGCTGCCGGTGCTGGGTCGGATTGCTTCCTACGCCAATGCCGGTCTCGACCCGGCCACCATGGGCATGGGCCCGGTGCCGGCTTCGCGTCGGGCACTCGAGCGTGCTGGCTGGACCCCTGCTGAACTCGACCTGCTCGAGATCAACGAGGCGTTTGCTGCCCAGGCCTGCGCCGTGCACAAGGAAATGGGCTGGGATACCAGCAAGGTCAACGTCAATGGTGGTGCGATCGCCATCGGGCACCCCATCGGTGCATCGGGCTGCCGCATCTTGGTGTCGCTGCTGCACGAGATGGCGCGGCGTGATGCCAAGAAGGGCATTGCGTCGCTGTGCATCGGCGGCGGGATGGGCGTGGCCCTGACCATCGAACGTTGAGTTCGCTCTTTTTTCCGTTCGTCGACACCACAGACATCTTTCCAAACAGGAGACAGACATGACTCAGAAAGTGGCATACGTGACCGGTGGCATGGGTGGGATTGGCACCGCCATCTGCCAGCGCCTTCACAAGGACGGTTACAAGGTCATTGCGGGCTGCGGTCCGAGCCGTGACTACGCCAAGTGGCTCGATGAGCAGAAGGCGCTGGGCTACACGTTCTACGCGTCCGTGGGCAACGTGGCCGATTGGGACTCCACCGTGGAGGCCTTCCGCAAGTGCAAGGCCGAGCACGGCCCGATCGACATCCTCGTGAACAACGCCGGCATCACGCGTGACGGCATGTTCCGCAAGATGACCAAGGCCGATTGGGATGCGGTGATGGACACCAACCTCAACAGCATGTTCAACGTGACCAAGCAGGTCATCGACGACATGGTGGACCGGGGCTGGGGCCGGATCATCAACATCAGCTCGGTCAACGGCGAAAAGGGCCAGTTCGGCCAGACCAACTATTCGGCCGCCAAGGCCGGCATGCACGGCTTCACCATGGCCCTGGCCCAGGAAGTGGCCAACAAGGGCGTGACGGTGAACACCGTGTCGCCGGGCTACATCGGCACCGAGATGGTGCGGGCCATCCGCCAGGACGTGCTCGACAAGATCGTGGCCACCATCCCGGTCAAGCGCCTGGGTACGCCCGAGGAAATCGCCTCGATGGTGTCGTGGGTGGCCAGTGACGAAGCCGGTTTTGCCACGGGCGCCGACTTCTCGGTCAACGGCGGTCTGCACATGGGCTGACCGTCCAGATGATTCGTGGCCGGTGCGCGAGCGTCGGCTTCGCATTCACCCGCCAGTGGCCGCTGCCCCTGGCGGGTTTTCTTTTTGGGCCTCGCAGGTGTCGGCGACGGCCCGTGGCCTCAAGCCAGCGCTTCCTGCTCGCGCACCAGGCGATCCAGCGCCGCACAGACGGCGGCGAAGCGCCCTGCGATCATCGTGCGTCGTGCATCGGCCGGATCGGTGGAGATGCGCACGGCGTGCGGCGCGCCCGCGGGGCCACTGGTGTGCGAGACGTCCTGCCGTGTCGTGTCGCCCGCGGCGGGCGCGGAACCCGGTGTCGGGACCGCAGGCTGTGCCGGCGAGGGCCGGACCTGCCATGGCGTCAAAGGGCGGGGCCGGATGGGACGCCGGGCGGATTTATCCTCCAGCGTGGTCGCCGCGGTCTCGCTGTGCTGAGACCAGAAGGGCTCTTGAGGCAAGGGGCGCGCGGTCTGCTCCCGCACGGCCAGGGCCCGAGCAAAGTGATGAATCATGGTGAACTCCTGACTGCTGACGAAGTTCGGCAGGATTCAAAGAAGGGCCGGCGCACGGGATTGCACGCGGGTTGGCGCGTGCGAATGCCCGCCACCCGTGCGGCGGCCAGGAAAGCGATACCCCCGGAGGAGCGCGACTCAGTTCAACAGTTGATTGCGGATCAGACCGACCGCCAGACCTTCGAGCTCGAAGTCGGATTGATCTGGCGGCACCAGAATGGGCTTGAACTCGGGGTTCTCGGGCAACAACGCAATGCCCTCTGCCGTTCGCTGAAAACGTTTGACGGTGACCTCGTCCCCGAGTCGGGCCACGACGATCTGGCCGTTGCGGGCCTCTCGGGTGCGGGCCACGGCCAGCAGGTCGCCGTCCATGATGCCGATGTCCTTCATGCTCATGCCCTTGACGCGAAGCAGGTAGTCCGGTCGACGGCTGAACAGGCTGGGCTCGACGGCGTAAGTCTGTTCGACATGCTCTTGCGCCAGGATAGGCTGCCCCGCCGCCACGCGGCCCACCAGAGGAAGCACCAGCTGTTCGAGGCCAGGCAGGCTGAGGTTGAAGGGCAGGGCGCTTTCGGCCCGTGCGGGCGTCCGCTGCCGCCCTTCATTGATGTGGCGCAGCGTGTCGGCCTTGAGCCGGATGCCGCGGGAGGTGCCCCCGACCAACTCGATGACGCCCTTGCGGGCCAGCGCCTGCAGGTGTTCTTCGGCTGCGTTGGCAGAACGAAAGCCCAGTTCGGCCGCGATTTCCGCGCGGGTCGGCGGAGCGCCGGTGCGCGCGATCGCCTGCTGGATCAGCTCGAAGATCTGCTGCTGGCGGGGCGTGAGTTTGGGTTTATCGTTCTGCATCGCTGGGCAGCCCTTGTGCGCGCACAGGAGCGGTTACAGTGTGGATGGCTGTCATTTTATACAGGGCTGTGGCTTTGTCCAGTGGCCTGGGCGGAAAGACCGATGAAGAACGTGGTGATTCTGGGAACCGGCGGGACGATCGCAGGCACGGGGACCGACCCGACGCGGGCCTGGCACTACGTGGCGGCCCAGCGTCACATCGGCGAGCTTGTGGCCGCCGTACCGGAGCTCGCGGGCGAACCGCTGGAGTGGGAGCAGGTGGCGCAGGTGGACAGCAAGGACATGGGCTGGCCAGTCTGGCAGGCGCTGACGGCCGCGCTGGCCCGCGTGCTCGCGCGCGAAGACGTGGCCGGTGTGGTCGTGACCCACGGCACGGACACGCTGGAGGAAACCGCCTGGCTGCTGCAGGCCCTGCACGACGGCGGCAAGCCGGTGGTGTTGACGGCGGCGATGCGGCCGGCCACCGCGCCGGACGCCGACGGACCAGGTAACCTGCGCGACGCCGTGCGGGTCGCGCGGGCGGCGGCGGCCGATGGCCTCGGCGGCGTGGTGGCGGTGATGGCGGGCCGTGTGTGGTCGGGCGCCGCAGTGCGCAAGGTGCACAGCCACGCCATCGACGCCTTCGATGGCGGCGGTGAAGCCCCGCTGGCGGACCTGCACGACGCGGGAGTGCCGCTGGCTTCAGGCTGGAGTCGGGCCTGGCCCGTCTGCGGTGGCCTCGGGTGGGCATTGATGAGCGTGCCGGTGCCGCCGCGTGTCGAAGTCGTCATGAGCCACGCGGATGCCGATGGCTGGGTGGTGGACGCCCTGTGCGCCCGGGACGCGTCCCCTCGGGGTCTGCGCGGCCTGGTGGTGGCGGGCACCGGGCACGGCACGCTGCACGAACGGTTGGAAGCCGCGCTGCGCCGGGCCGAGGCGCGGGGCGTGGTGGTCTGGCGCAGCACGCGTGTGGCGTGCGGTGGCGTGCTGCCCCGTGACGGAGACCACTGGTCGGCGGCGGGCCCGATGACAGCGGCGCAGGCGCGCGTGGCGCTCGTGCTGGACCTGCTTCAAAGACAACGGCCCGCCGTGTGAGGCAGGCCGGAAGGGAAAGGTCGGGGAACAGGGAAACAGAGGTTCCTCGCGGCGTCCGTCGGCAGACTCTGTGGTGTTCCCTGCGGCCCGAAGGCCATCGACACACCAAGTGTGCACCGCGAATGTGAAGCGCGTGTGACGGTACCCGGGTCGGGTTCAGGGTGTCGACACCGTGACGCCGATCGGACCTCGCCCGCTTGTGAAGCGCACTTCCTGGCCGGCGCTTTTTTCGCCCATGCCGGGTGTCCAGATGCGGGCCACGTGGTCACCCGCCGGCAGGTCCAGCGTGACCCGGCCCTGTGCGTCGGACACGCCGAAGTAGGGCGTGTCGACCACATGCACGTAGGCCAGCATGCGGTCGTGGATGTTGCAGCCCAGCGTGGCGGTGCCCGCCTTGTCGAACAGCACCGGCAGGGACGGCGTGCCGCTGTAGAGCTTGATCTCGAATGGCCGTGCCGGCGAGAACGAGTAGACGTGGTGTCGCACGGTGTCGAAGTTGGGAAAGCTCACCTGGGTGCCTGTCTGGATGACAAGCACCGAGGGTTCGAAGGTCTTGTTGCGCTGTCCCATCTGGGCCTGGGTGCCGGCAGGGGCCTCAGTGGGCGTGCCCCGCACCAGCGCCGACACCGCGGCTGCCTTGACCGGCCTGCCGGTGGTGTCGGTCACCGTGAAAACCTGCGGAGCGGCGAGCGCGCCCCAGGGCAGGACCAGTGCCGTGCACGCAGCAAGCAGGCTGATGCGGTGGGTGGGGTGTGAGGCAGGCATAGGGTGGCGGGTCGGGGCAGAAGTCAGCGCACGACGATGTCGCGGCGGGCCGGCGCCAGGCGTCGGAGCAGTTCGTTGCGGGCCTCGGGCGGGACGCCGGCGAGTGTCATCTCCTCCCGCAGGATGCGCACCATCATGTCGAACTCGGCGCCGCCGATGTCGGACTGGGCGTGGGCGTTGCGCATGTTCTCGCCATCGTAGTCGCACGGCCCATCGGCCACCTGGCAGACGTGGTTGCCGACATTGACCTTGAGGGTCTGCATGTTGATGCCGTCGAAGGAGCGTCCACCGCGCGGGTCGGCGGCCACCCGGTCCAGCGTGCGGCCCATGAACGCCCGGATCTGGGCCTCCCCGCCAAGGCGCTGGTAGAGCGGCGCTGCCGGCGGCGTGGCGCACGCGGAGAGCATCAGGGCGCTGCCGGCCAGCAGGGCCGGTGCACGCGCACGGAGCCAGGAGGAAAGACGGTCTTGCATGGGCTCATCTTTGCCCATCGGCCGCCGATAAGTGATGCAGATCAAACTGAATATTCCGTCCCTTTCTGCAGGTTTGCACGCTATGCCCCCTTCTCGAGCCTTTGATGCCCTGTGGCCGCGGTGCGTGCGCCCTTCCAAGCGCCACGGGCTGGCGCTCGCGGCCCTGGCCCTGGCGTGGGCCGCGCCGGTGTGGGCCGGTGACCGGCTGTTGGCGACATACGGCGTCACACAGATCGAGGGGGCCGCCGGGGGTGGGCTGGCGCCCTGGGCCGTCATCGGCGGGCGTGGGAGCAGCGACCAGGTGGGTGCCTCGACGTATGCCACCCGGCTGGCCACGCAGGCGGGATACGAGTTGCGGGCCGGGGGCGTGGCCGTCGGTGTGCACGACCGGCTCGAATTGAGCCTGTCGCGCTGGAGCTTCCGACTCGGCGAGGTCGTGCCGGACCGGTCGCTGGAGATGACGACGGCTGCCGCCAAGGTGCGGGTCGTGGGCGATGCGATCTATGACCAGGATCGGTGGTATCCGCAGGTCAGCATCGGCGTCATGCACAAGCGTGCCGCCGATGGCGCGCTGGTTCGCAGCCTGGGTGCACGCGACCTGACGGACAACGACGTGTACGTGGCCGCGACCAAGCTGTGGCTGGGTGCGGCCGGCGGACGCAATGTGCTGGCCAACGTGGCGGTGCGCTGGACACGCGCCAACCACTTCGGGCTGGCCGGCTTCGGGGGGCCGTCGCAGTCCGGGCACCGGCCGATGCTGGAGGCCAGCGTGGGCGTGATGCTGCGTGACGACGTGGTGCTCGGAGCCGAGTACCGGGCCCGGCCCACCACGCTGCAGACGCGCGACGCCGCCACGCAGGCCCTGCGCGAAGAGGCCGCCTGGGACGTGTTCCTCGCCTGGTTTCCTTCGCCATATGCCAGCCTGACGGCCGCCTGGGTCAACCTGGGCCAGATCGTGGGCCAGCGTCAACAACAAGGGCTGTACGTGTCCGGACAGGTGGGGTTCTAGCCTGGCGGCGTTCGGTGTGACACCCGGTTGACTTTACATTGCATTAACCTGTGCTTTGCTGAACGTCAACCGGGCGGGCGCACACTGCCCGCATGAGCAAGATGAACACAAGAACAGGCTGGTTCAAGGGCTGGCGATTGGGGGTCCTGGTCGTCTTCGTTCTGGGCGCAGGGTGGTGGGTGCGCAAGCAGTACTTCACGCCGCCGCCGGCACCGCAGGTGATCACGGCGCCGGTCACCCGGCAGGATCTGGAGGACACCGTGCTGGCCACGGGCTCGATCCAGGCCATCCAGCAGGTCGATGTCGGTGCTCAGGCCACGGGCCAGATCCGCAAGCTGCATGTCGAGTTGGGGCAGGCCATCCGCAAGGGGGATCTGGTCGCCGAGATCGACTCGACCAAGCAGCAGAACGATTTGCGCAACGCCGAGGCGCAGGTCGCCGTGCTCGCGGCACAGAAGCGCTCGCGACAGGCCCAGCTGGTGCAATACGAACTGGCACTGCGGCGGGTTCAGGCCCTCGTGAAGGAGGATGCTGGCTCAAAAGCTGATCTGGAGGCGGCGCAGGCCACGGTGGAGACCACGCGTGCGGCCCTGGCGGAGCTGGACGCCCAGATCGAACAGGCGCGCATTGCGGTCGACACGGCCAGAACCAACCTCGGCTACACGCGCATCGTCGCGCCGATGGACGGCGTGGTGATCGCCGTGGTGCGCAAGGAAGGCCAGACCGTGAACGCAGCGCAATCTGCGCCCACGCTGATCAAGTTGGCGCAACTCGACACCATGCTGATCCGCGCTCAGATCTCGGAAGCCGATGTCGTGAAGATCAAGCCGGACATGCCGGTGTACTTCACCATCATGGGCGAGCCCGACCGGCGTTACGACGCCCGGCTGCTGAGCATCGAGCCCTCGACCGAGGCCGAACAGGCCGAGACATCGAGCACCACGAGCGCGACCAGCAGCAGCTCGTCGACCACCTCGGCCATCTACTACAACGGGCGCTTCACCGTCCCCAATCCGGATCACAAGCTGCGCATCGACATGACGGCGCAGGTCTCGGTGGTGGCCTCGCGGGCACCGGCGACGCTGGTGGTGCCGGCCACGGCCCTGGGTGCGCGTGGCAAGGACGGCCGCTACACCGTGAAGGTGCTGGAAGGCACGCGCGGACAGGATGAGCAGGTGGTGACGCGGCAGGTGCGCGTGGGCCTGAACAACCGCGTGCAGGCCCAGGTGCTGGAGGGGCTGAAGGAAGGCGAGCGGGTCGTGATCGGGGATGCGAGCGG
>JAJUHM010000158.1 GCA_029279925.1 Aquabacterium olei | reverse complement strand
TAGTTCTCGAAGCCGTTCCACGTCGGCCCGGTGCCTGCCGACTCGGCGATTACAGTGCCTTCGAGCTTGCCGATCGACTTGAGGAACTGCCGGATGCGCCACCCGACGTCGATGCCGGCGATGTCCTGCATGCCGAACGGTCCGACCGGCATCCCGAAGTCGGTCATCGCCTTGTCGACCTGCGGCACCGTGGCGCCCTCTTCGAGCAGCAGCAGCGCCTCGCGCATGTAGTAGGCCAGCATGCGGTTGGCGACGAAGGCGAAGCAGTTGCCGACGACCACGCCCACCTTGCCCAGGCGCCTGGCCAGCGCCAGCGACGTGGCGATCGTCTCCTTGTCGGTCTCGCGCCCGCGCACGATCTCCAGCAGCTTCATGACATTGGCGGGGCTGAAGAAGTGGTGGCCGATCACCTTCTGCGGCCGGCCGCTGGCCGCGGCAAACTCGTCGATGTCCAGCGTCGAGGTGTTCGAGGCCAGGATGGCGCCGGGCTTCATCACGGCATCCAGCTTCGTGAACACCTGCGACTTCACGCCGAAGTCTTCGAACACGGCCTCGATCACCATGTCGGCCTGGGCGATGTCGTCGTAGCTCAGCGTGGTGGTCAGCAGGCTCATGCGCTGCTCGTACTTGTCTTGCGCGAGCTTGCCCTTGGCCACCTGGGCTTCGTAGTTCTTGCGGATGATGCCCACGCCACGGTCAATGGCCTCCTGCTTCATCTCCAACAGGGTCACCGGGATGCCGGCGTTCAGGAAGCACATCGTGATGCCGCCGCCCATCGTGCCGGCGCCGATCACGGCCACCTTCTCGATCTTGCGGGCCGGCGTGCTCTCGGGCACATCGGGGATCTTGCTGGCAGCGCGCTCACCGAAGAAGGCGTGCTGCATGGCCTTGGCCTGCGGGCCGACCATGATCTCCTTGAAGATGTCCAGTTCCTTCTGGATGCCGACGTCGATGTCCGGCGTGTTCGCGGCGATCTCGATCGCGTCGACGCAGCGCTGCGGCGAGATCAGGCCGCGGCGGGCCTTGGCCATCTCGGCGCGGGCCTTGTTGAACAGCTCGGGGTCGCTCACGGGCGACACGGGCAGATGACGCACCAGCGGCATCGGGCGCACGTCGGCCACTTCCTTGGCAAAGGCCACGGCGCCGGCCACGAGGTCGCCCTCGATCAGCTTGGCGATCAGTTGCTGGCCGGGCACCTTGACGAGCTTGTCGCTCGGCACCGAAGCGCCGGTGGTGACCATCTGCAGCGTCTGCTCGATGGGCAGCACGCGCGGCAGGCGCTGGGTGCCGCCACCGCCCGGGATCAGGCCGATGTTCACTTCCGGCAGGGCCACCTGCACGCCAGGCGCCATCACGCGGTAGTGGCAGCCCAGGGCCAGCTCCAGCCCACCGCCCATGACGACGCCATGGATGGCGGCGATAACCGGCTTGCTGCTCTTCTCGATGGTCTCGATGGTGAGGTGCAGGCCGGGCGCCGCAAAGGCAGCCGGGGTGTTGAATTCGCGGATGTCTGCGCCACCGCAGAACACCTTGCCCCCACCGGTGATGACGATGGCCTTGACCGAGGCGTCGGCATTGGCCTGGTTCACGCCGTCGACGATGCCGGCACGGGTGCTGTGGCCGAGGCCGTTGACGGGGGGGTTGGTCAGCGTGATGACGGCCACGCCGTCGGTGACTTGGTAGGAAGCGCTCATGTCGGTGTCGGGGCGTTCAATGAAGACACACGGACCCCGACAGTCACCCTGCGCACAGGGATGGCCGGCGGCGCCCGCTCAGCTGAAATCAATTCTGACAAGAAGTCTTGTACGAATTGGTCTAGATTCTGACACAGGCTCTGCAAACCTGCATCCTCGCCGGTTGGCCCTGGTAAAAGTCCCTATGGGCCCCGGTCAGACTCCTACTTTAGCGACAACGCGGCGGCCGCGTGCGCGAGCCCCTTCAGACCTCCAGCCACTCCTTGCGCACGTACTGGTCGGCGCGCAGCTCATCGGGCGTGCCATGGAAGACGACCTCCCCGTGGCCCATCACGTAGCAGCGCTGCGAGATGTCGAGTGCAATGGTCAGCTTCTGCTCCACCAGCAGCACCGCCAGACCACGTCTCTGCAACTCCTTCAGGTACTCGCCCACCAGCTCGACGATCTTCGGCGCCAGCCCTTCGGTCGGCTCGTCAATCATGATGAGGTCGGGGTCCCCCATCAGCGTGCGGCACAGCGTCAGCATCTGCTGCTCGCCACCCGACATCACGCCCGCTTCGGTGTGCTGGCGCTCCTTCAGGCGCGGGAACATCTGGTACATGTCGTCCAGGCTCCAACGGCTCTTCTTGCGGCCCGACTTCTGCCCCAGCAGCAGGTTCTGCTCGACCGTCAGCTTCGGGAACACGTCCCGGCTTTCGGGCACATAGCCCAGGCCGTGTCGGGCGATGTCGTAGGTCTTGTGGCCCAGCAGGTTCTCGCCATTCCATTCGACCGTGCCATGGCCATCCACCAGGCCCATGATGGTCTTGATGGTGGTCGAACGGCCGGAGCCGTTGCGACCCAGCAGGCTCACGATCTCACCCGGTTGCACCTCCAGGTTCACCCCGTGCAGGATGTGGCTCTTGCCATAAAAAGCGTGCAGGTTCTCGATGCGCAACATGCGTCAGGCTCCGCTGGTTTGGGCTTCGGCAGCCTGGGTCTCGGCCAGCACCGAACCCAGATAGGCTTCCTTGACGCGCTCGTTGGCGCGCACCTTCTCGGGCGTGTCGCAGGCAATCACCTCGCCGTACACCAGTACGGCGATGCGGTCGGCCAGGCCGAACACCACGCCCATGTCGTGCTCCACGGTCAGCAGGGTCTTGCCCTCCGTCACATCCCGGATCATCCGCACGAAGTTCGCGGTTTCCGACTTGCTCATGCCGGCCGTGGGCTCGTCGAGCAGGATGACGTTGCCGCCCCCGGCGATCGTCACGCCCACCTCCAGTGCCCGCTGCTCGGCATAGGTCAGCGACGACACGCTCGTGTCACGCTTGCGGCGCAGCCGGATCATGTCGAGCACCTCTTCCGCCCGGCGGTTCACCTCGGTGAGGTTGGACAGAAAGCGCCAGAAGGCATAGCGCTCGCCCATGGACCAGAGCACCGCGCAGCGGATGTTCTCGAACACGCTCAGGCGCGGGAACAGGTTGGACACCTGAAAACTGCGCGCCAGGCCGCGGCGATTGATCTCGTACGGGGCGTGGCCGTGAATGGGCTGGCCATTCAGCAGGATTTCGCCGCTGCTGGGTGCCATGCGGCCGCTGATGAGGTTGAACAACGTGGACTTGCCGGCCCCGTTCGGGCCGATCAGCGCCACCCGCTCGCCCGCTTTCACGGACAGGTTGGCCCCGCGGATGATTTCGGTCTTGCCGAAGGATTTGCGCACGTCGCGCAATTCCAGCGCCATCGGTGCATGAGATGTGGATGTCTGGCTCATGTCTTGATCCTCAATGCCCTTCCGCACGGCGTTGCACCAGCTCGATCTCTTCCTGGACCTGCCCCCACTGTTGGGCGAACTGCCGACGCGCCAACTCGAACAGCGCCGCGCCGGTCACGGTGAGCATCACCGCTCCGACCCAGGCATCGGTCCCCTGCGTATCGATCTCGATGCCGGCAAACCGCATCACCGGACCAAGGGCCTCATTGAGCTTCATGTGATAGACCATCTCGGCCATCACGGCCACCCCGGTCAGCGCCACGAGGCCGGTGCCGAACAAGGCGAGGTAGGCGGTCCAGAGGCGACGCAGGAAGCCATAGGCTGCCACGCGCACGTTCATCAGCAGCAGGCTGGCGATGCCCCCGGGCGCATACATCACCATGAACAGGAAGATCAGGCCGAGGTAAAGCAGCCAGGCCTTGGTCAGCTCGGACAGCAATACCGAAGCCAGCACCATCAGGACCGCGCCGATGATCGGGCCGAAGAAGAACAGCGCGCCACCCAGGAACGTGAACAGCAGGTAGGCCCCCGATGCGTGGGCACCCACCACCTCGGCCGTCACGATCTCGAAGTTGATCGCATACAGCCCGCCGCCGATGCCGGCAAAAAAGCCCGCGATCATGAAGGCGAAGTAGCGCACCCGCTGCGTGTCATAGCCGATGAACTGGACGCGCTCGGGGTTGTCGCGCACCGCATTGAGCATGCGCCCCAGCGGGGTCTGGGTGAAGGCGTACATCGCGGCCGTGCAGATGAAGCAGTAGACCGCAATGAGGTAATAGACCTGGATCTGGGGTCCGAAGGTGATCCCCATGACCGGCTCGCCCACCACCCGGTTGGCCGAAATGCCACCCTCACCGCCGAAGAACTCCGGCAGCATCAGCGACATCGACCAGACGAGTTCGCCGACGCCCAGCGTGATCATCGCGAAGATGGTGCCCGACTTCTTCGTGGTCACCGCCCCGAGCACCCCGGCAATGAGCAGCCCCGTGACCCCGCCCACCAGGGGAATCAGGCTCACCGGGATGCCCCAGGCGCCTTCGGCCACCTTGTTGAGCGTGTGGATGGCCGCGAAGGCCCCCAGACCGGAGTACACCGCGTGCCCGAAGCTCAGCATCCCGCCCTGCCCCAACAGCATGTTGTAGGACAGGCAGATGATGATGCCGGTTCCCATCTGGGTGAGCATCGTCAAGGCCAGGCTGCTGGTGAACACCTTGGGTGCGATCAGCAGGACGAGGGCAAAGGCGGTCCACACCACCCAGCGGCCCAGGTTGATGGGCCGGAAATCGTAAGTTGTCGTCGTCATGGTGTCGTCACTCCTCCCGGGTACCCAGCAGGCCCTTCGGCCGCAGGATCAGCATCAGCACGAGGAGCAGGTAAGGCAGGATGGGCGCCATCTGCGCCACGGTGATCTTCAACAAGGGGTAGGCCCAGCTCTCGTAGTCGATGGTCTGCCCCATCTTCTGCATCACGGACACCACCGACACGTCGATGACCACCGCGAAGGTCTGGATCAGACCGATGAGCAGCGAAGCCAGGAAGGCACCGGCCAGCGAGCCCATGCCACCCACGACCACCACCACGAAGATGATGGCGCCCACCGACGCTGCCATGTTCGGCTCGGTCACGAAGGCGTTGCCACCGATCACGCCAGCCAGGCCAGCCAGCGCACAGCCACCGCCGAAGACGCCCATCATCACGCGCGGCACGTTGTGGCCCAGGGCCTGCGCCATGTCGGGATGGGTCAGGGCCGCCTGGATGATGAGACCCACACGCGTGCGGGTCAGCAGCAGCCACAGCGAGCCCAGCATCAGCAGCGCCACCACGGCCATGAAGCCGCGGTAGATCGGGAACTGCGTGCAGCTGTTGCCGGCCGCCGCGCTGCACACCGCAGGGTCACCGGCGCCAGCCAGCCAGCGCAGGCCTTCACCTTGCACATTGGCCAGCGTGAACAAGGGGCCGCTCAGGGCTTCCGGAACGCGGTAGTCCACGTTGGCCGGCCCCCAGATCAGGCGCACCACCTCCAGCACCACATAGGACAGGCCGAAGGTGATCAGCAACTCCGGCACGTGACCGTACTGGTGCACCTTGCGGAGGCTGAAGCGTTCGAACGCTGCCCCCATCAGACCCACGATCAGGGGCGAGAGGATGAGCGAAGGGAAGAAACCCACCAACCCCGTGAGGGTGTAAGCGAGGTAGGCTCCGATCATGTAGAAGCTCGCGTGCGCAAAATTGAGCACGCCCATCATGCTGAAGATCAGCGTGAGCCCGGAGCTGAGCATGAACAGCAGCAGGCCGTAGCTGATGCCGTTCAGGAAGAAGACGAGAAAGGTTTCCATGGTGACCCGTGAGCGTGGAGAACCGCGGCCACCGCGCCCGACGGGCGCGGCTGACCCTGTGGCGGCCCGCTCATGACGGACCGCCCTGGCACACCGACAAAAGCAAGGCCGCTTGCGCGGCCGTGAGGCGCGCTACCCGGGCGGGAGCGCGCCGTCCTGCATCAAGAAGGACGCTTCATCTGGCAGGACGTGGGCGTGCTCGACACGAAGGCGTCGAACGACTTCACAGGCGAGAAGGTCATGCCCGTTCCCTCGACGTTGTAGGTGTTCTTCGCGTCCATCTTCTGCCAGCGCGCGATGTACAGCGGCTGCTGCAGTTGGTGGTCGGACTTGCGCATCTCCACGTCGCCGTTGAAGCTCTTGAACTTCATGCCTTCCATCGCGAACGCCACCTTCACGGGATCGGTGGACTTGGCCTGCGCCATGCCCAGCGACAGCAGGTGCAGCGCGTGGTAGGTGGCGCCCGAGTAGTAGTCGTCGTTGAAGCGCTTCTTGAAGTCGGAGATCAGGTTGCCATACAGGCCGCCCATGTTGTAGTGGCCATAGCCCACCTGGTACACACGCCCATCGGCCGCCGTGCCCAGCGCGGTGGGCGTGCCGCCGAAGTTGGCGTAGTAGGTGTAGAACTTGGCCGTCAGGCCGGCGTCGTTGGCCGCCTTCACCAGCAGCGCCAGGTCGGAGCCCCAGTTGCCAGTGATCACGGTATCGGCACCCGACGCCTTGATCTTGGCCACATAGGGCGTGAAGTCGCGAACCTGGGCCAGCGGGTGCATGTCGTCACCCACGATCTGGATGTCGGGGCGCTTGCGCTGCAGCGTGGACTTGGCGTACTTGGAGACCTGCTGACCGTGCGCGTAGTTCTGGTTGATCAGGTAGACCTTCTTGACGTCCGGCTGCTCCTTGATGAAGGTGGTCATGGCTTCCATCTTCATCGAGGTGTCGGCATCCAGACGGAAGTGCCAGAAGCTGCACTTGCTGTTGGTCAGGTCGGGGTCGACGGCCGCGTAGTTCATGAACACAAGCTCCTTGCCGGGATTGCGTTCGTTGTGCTTGTTGATGCCGTCGACCAGCGCGGTGGCAGCGCCGGAACCCAGCCCCTGGACCACGTAGCGCACACCCTGGTCTGCGGCCGACTTCAGGGCGTTGAGGGTTTCGGCAGGGCTCAGCTTGTTGTCGATGCTGATGATCTCGAACTTCACACCAGCCGGGTTGCTGGCGTTGATCTTCTCAGCCACGAACTGGAAGCTCTTGAGCTGGTTCTGGCCCACGCTGGCCATCAGGCCGGACAGCGGGTCGATCCAGGCCACCTTGACTGTTTCCCCCTTCTGGGCCATTGCGGCCCCCGCAGCCAGGGATGCGGTCACGAGAACGGTCAGGGCGCGAACTTTGAACGTCATTACAGGCTCCTCTTCAAGCGTGATGGGTTGGGCTTTCGTCACAATTTAAGACCCCTGTTCACGGGGTGCCTCAGGGAAGTCCCGCAGGCCGAGTGTTTTGCCTGATCCCGTTTGGAGCACGGTGTCTCATACCCCCCACGTACTAGCAGGGAGATACCCGAAGACATGAAAAAAGGCGCCCGAAGGCGCCTCTGGTCACAGTGCTGTCACGCGCGCATCACGCAGTGGGCAGCTTGTGGTACTTGAACTTGTCACGCAGCTGAAGCTTCGAAATCTTGCCCGTCGCGGTGTGCGGGATCTCGTCCACGAACACGACGTCATCCGGGGTCTGCCAGTTCGGGATCTTGCCTTTGAAGAAGGCAATGAGCTCGTCGCGCGAGACCTCGGCACCGGGCTTTTTCACGACGACCATCAGAGGCCGCTCGTCCCACTTCGGATGCGGGCAGGCAATGGCTGCCGCCTCATGCACGGCCGGGTGGGCCATCAGCACGTTCTCGAGGTCGATCGAGCTGATCCACTCGCCGCCGGACTTGATCACGTCCTTGGAACGGTCCGTGATCTGCATGTAGCCGTCCGCATCGATCGTGGCGACGTCGCCCGTCGGGAACCAGCCGTCGTGCAGCGGGGACTTGTCCATGTTGAAGTAGCCGCTCACCACCCAGTGGCCCCGCACCTCGAGGTCGCCGGACGCCTGGCCATCCCAGGGCAGCACGTTGCCATCGCCATCC
>JAJUHM010000157.1 GCA_029279925.1 Aquabacterium olei | reverse complement strand
ACGGCGTTCAGACACCTGGGCCTGCAGCCGCCGCAGAGCGGGGACCTGCTGGACGGGGTGTGAGCACGGACCGAGGTCTGGCCGCTGTTTCCGCTCACTCCCCAGACAAGAACTGGGCCTTCATGGCAGCGACAAATACCTGTGCCTGCTCCACCACAGCACAGGCGTCTTCCAACTCGACAGAGGCCTCGTTGTAGTCCGCAACCAGCCGGACTTCGTGCGCTCGGTTCAACAAGCGGCCCACTTCCTTCGCGACGGGGCCGTTCTTGACCAAGTGGTTACCAAAGGCGCTGATCAAGCCACTGTGAGTACGCCCGATATCGGGCTGGACGGAGGCACCCGATGTCAGCAGAGCCGCTCGTGCGGCATCGAACATGGCGTAGTAGGCCCGATTGGCCGCACCGTCCACATCCCCGAGTTCGAGCAAGGCACGCGCCGACACACAGGCTGTCATTGCCTTGGTCATCAGCGCCAAGGGCGTCAAAGGCTGGGCGTTCATAGCCGCACCCCGTCGCGATCGATGTTGCGCAAGAGGGCGGGATTGCTGTACGCGTCAGGATGCTCCCACTCGTCCTGCCAGATGGGCAACGGCGAGATGAGGATGCCCGTTTCCAGCAAGACGTCAAACGCCATGTCGGCCATGTCCAGCTTGGCCGGCAAGAATCGCTGATGCGCACCACGGAGCACAACGGCAACGTCCGCGTCACTGTCTGGCCGGTGAACTCCCCGGGCCCGGCTGCCGTAAACAATGATGGAAGCCACGTCATAGCGACCCGCGATCAACGCGAGAAACCGGCGGACAGCCTGTTCAGTGTCTCGGTCGATGCGGTTCAAAGCAGCCTCCATGTGCATGTGCGAGCGCGCGGCACCCGCGCAGGATGCCGCCTCAGCGGCGGCGCAGCAGGTGGATGAACTCTTCGCGACCGTCGACTTCGTCGGCCTGCTGGTCGACCAGCTCGTTGCCGGTCTGGCGGGCGAAGGCCTGGAAGTCGCGCACGGAGCCGGGGTCGGTGGCAACCACTTTCAACACATCGCCGCTCTGCATGTCGGCCAGGGCCTTCTTGGCCTTGAGAATGGGCAGCGGGCAGGTCAGGCCGCGTGTGTCGAGTTCTTTGGCGATGGCAATGGACATGGCTGGGGCTCAGGCTGGAAAGACACCGGTGGAGAGGTACCGGTCGCCTCGGTCGCACACGATGAAGACAATGGTGGCGTTGCTGAGATTCTGCGCCAGTTGCAGCGCAGCCCAGCAGGCACCGGCAGCCGAGATGCCGCAGAACAGCCCTTCTTCGCGGGCCAGGCGGCGGGCCATGTCTTCGGCGTCGGCCTGGCTCACGTAGATGAGTTCGTCGACGCGGCTGGGTTCGTAGATCTTCGGCAGGTAGGCCTCGGGCCACTTGCGGATGCCGGGGATGCGTGAGCCTTCCTGCGGTTGCGCGCCGACGATGCGCACGGCGGGGTTGCGCTCCTTGAGGAACTTCGACGTGCCGGTGATGGTGCCGGTCGTGCCCATGGCGCTCACGAAGTGGGTGATGCGGCCCTGGGTGTCCGCCCAGATCTCGGGGCCGGTGGTGTCGTAGTGCACCGCCGGGTTGTCGGGGTTGGCGAACTGGTCGAGCACCACGCCCTTGCCTTCGCGCACCATCTGGTCGGCCAGGTCGCGGGCGTACTCCATGCCGCCGCTCTTGGGCGTGAGGATCAGTTCGGCACCGAACGCCTTCATGGTCTGGGCGCGCTCGATGGACAGGTCTTCCGGCATGATGAGGATCATGCGGTAGCCCCGGATGGCGGCGGCCATCGCCAGCGCGATGCCGGTGTTGCCCGAGGTCGCTTCGATGAGGGTGTCGCCCGGCTTGATCTGGCCACGCTCTTCGGCACGGCGGATCATGTTGATGGCGGGACGGTCCTTGACAGAACCGGCGGGGTTGTTGCCCTCGAGCTTGGCGAGGATGACATTGCCGCGGGCGTCGTTGTCGGCACCGGGCACGCGCTGCAGCCGCACGAGCGGCGTCTTGCCGATGGCGTCTTCGAGGGTCGGGTAGTTCATGCGCGCTATTGTGGCAGGGAGCCAATGCCCGACGTGGTCAGGCGGCGTTGCTGCAGCGGCTGGTGCCCCGGGCCAGACTCGAACTGGCACACCTTGCGGCGGGGGATTTTGAATCCCCTGCGTCTACCGATTTCGCCACCGGGGCTCCGGGGGAAAGACCAAAAGGATAGCACAGCGGCGGCAGCGTTCAGGGACGGAACGCCACCGTGTCGGGCCGCCCGGGCAGGGCCAGCCGGGCCACCGCCGCCGGTGTGCTGGCCACAAGCCGCCCGGCACGCCACACATGAAGCCGCGTGGCACGCAGGCGCAGGGCCTCGACGGGGTCGCGGGCCTGCAAGAGTACCAGATCGGCCCGGCAGCCCGGCTCGATGCCATGGCCTTCCAGCCCCAGGATGGCGGCCGGGTTGACGGTGACGGCCTCGAAGCACTGCTTCATTGCCGCCTGGCTGGTCATCTGGGCCACGTGCAGCCCCATGTGGGCCACCTCCAGCATGTCGCCGCTGCCCAGGCCATACCAGGGGTCCATCACGCAGTCGTGGCCGAAGGCCACCGGGATGCCGGCCGCCAGCAGCTCGGGCACGCGGGTCATGCCGCGTCGCTTTGGGTAGGTGTCGTGCCGTCCCTGCAGCGTGATGTTGATCAGCGGGTTGGCGATCGCTGCGACGCCGGCTTCCCGCATGAGCGGCAGCAGCTTGCTCACGTAGTAGTTGTCCATGCTGTGCATGGAGGTGAGGTGCGAGCCGGCCACCCTGCCTTGCAGGCCGAGCCGCTGGGTGTGAAAGGCCAGGGTCTCGATGTGGCGCGAGAGGGGGTCGTCGGTCTCGTCGCAATGCATGTCGACCCGCAGGCCACGCTCGGCGGCCAGTTCGCACAGCAGGCGCACGGACTCGGCACCGTCGGCCATCGTGCGTTCGAAATGCGGGATGCCGCCCACGACATCGACGCCCATGTCGAGCGCACGGCGCAGCTGGTCGAGCGCCCCGGGGCTGCGCAGCACGCCGTCTTGCGGAAACGCCACAAGCTGCAGGTCGAGGTAAGGCTTGACCCGTTCGCGCACGTGCAGCAGCGCCTCGACGGCGAGCAGGCGCGGATCGCAGACGTCCACGTGCGAGCGGATGGCCAGCAAGCCTCGAGCCACGGCCCAGTCGCAGTAGGCCATGGCGCGGTCCACCAGGGCCTGCTGGGTCAGCTGGGGTTTGAGCTCGCCCCACAGCGCGATGCCCTCCAGCAGGGTGCCGGACTGGTTGACGCGCGGCTGGCCATGGCTGAGCGTCGAGTCCATGTGGAAGTGGGCGTCGACGAACGGCGGGCTCAGCAGCTGGCCTTCGGCGTCGACCTCATGGGCCGCCTGGGCCGGCAGGGCCGGCTGAACAGCCACGATCCGCCCGTTGTGGATGCCGACGTCCTGATCGGTGCGGCCGTCAGGGAGGGCGCAGTGGCGGATGACAAGGTCCAGCACGGTGGGCTCCGGAGTTGAGGATCACATGGTGCCGAATATGCGGTCGCCCGCATCTCCCAGCCCAGGGACGATGTAACCGTGGTCGTTGAGGTGGCTGTCGAGCGCCGCCATGACGACCGGCACGTCCGGGTGGTGTTGCAGCATGTTGCGCACGCCTTCGGGTGCGCCCAGCAGGCAGAGCAGCTTGATGCTGACACACCCCAGGGCCTTGATGCGGTCGATGGCAGCCACGGCGGAGTTGCCGGTGGCGAGCATGGGGTCGACCACGATGACCTGCCGCTCGGCGATGTCGGACGGCGCCTTGAAGTAGTACTCCACGGGCTGCAGGGTGTCCGGATCGCGGTAGAGGCCGATGTGGGCCACCCGCGCCAGCGGCAGAACAGACAGGGCCCCGTCGAGCAGGCCGTTGCCCGCGCGCAGGATGGACACCAGGCAGAGCTTCTTGCCGCTGATGATCGGAGACTGCATCTCGCAGATCGGGGTGCGGATGGTCTGGAGCTCGGTGGGCAGGTCGCGCGTGGCCTCGTAGATCAGCATCTGGCTGACCTCGCGCAGCAGGTTGCGGAAGCTGTCGGTGTTGGTTTCCTCGGCACGCAGCCAGGTCAGCTTGTGCTGGACCAGCGGGTGGTCAACGAGGGTGAGGTTGGGGAACTCGGCGGTCATGGTGGAAACAGGGTCGTCGTTCAGTTCAGAACAGCGTGCCATCGCTGTCGAGGAGCACGGGCGGTGGGCCCCCCGGTCGTTTGGCCAGCGCGATGCGGCGGCCGGCTGCCCAGCTTCCGCCTTCCAGCACGCGCGCCAGCGGGAACTGCTCAGGCCCCAGGCCCAGTTCGCCGCGCACGGCCTCTGCCAGATGATCCATGATCACCACGGTGAGAGCACGCCATTCCACGATGGGCTCGTCGCCGGGGCGCCAGCGTGTGGTGTGAAAGGCACGGTCGCGGGCCTGCAGCAAGCCCAGGTCGAGCAGCAGCCCGCCCTGCCGGGTGTCGGGCAGGCCAGTCAGTTCTTCGAGGCCGGTGAGGCTCAAGCCAACCTCGGCCAGGGGTTCGAGCAGAGAGTAGGTCAACCACTGGCTGACCTGGTGGAAAGGCACCCAGCCGTCCGGGGCATCGGGGTGAGGCCAGCAGTCGCCCATCGGCACACCGGCGCGCAGGGCTTCGTGAGGCCACACGGTGCCCAGCGCGTACAGCAGCAGATCGTGCAGGTCGGCTGCGGCGAGCTGGCCGCTCGGACAACGCTGGAACAGGGCGTCCAGCAGGTGCCCTGGGCGCAGGAGATCGGGCTGACCCGGGCAGCCGAACAGATCGGGATGGGCCCGCATGGCCAGCGCCAGCTGCCGCAGCACATTGGCGCGGGCCTCGAGGCCTGGCAGGGGGTTGTCCGGGCCGACCTGGAGCGCCATGGCGAGGTCGGGGGTCAGCAGGCGCTCGAGCGCCACGGCGTCTGTGCGGCATGGCTGGTGCGGGTCACTGGACAAGGCCCCGGCCGACCACCAGCGCAGGCTGGCCACGCTGATGGCCTCCGATCCCATCAGGGTGTGCCCGCTGACCGCGTCGCGGAAGTGCCAGTGGCTGAGGACGTGGGCGCCCAGCAGCGCCGTCGTGACGGCCAGGTCGATCCGGGCGCGGGCCCGCTCGAGACGCGCCCCTTGCGCCGCCAGGCCATGCTCCTGGGCGACCGCCCCCCAGCGGTCCACGCCCTGGGCTTCGAAGCGGCGCCACACACCGTGCGGCGGCACCCGCAGGTCGGGATAGCGCTCGCGGATCTGGTTGGTGACATAGGCGGCCACGACCGCCATGCGTTCGGGGTGCCAGGTAAAGTGGCGCGCCTGGCCGGCCTGGGCCCGTGCCATGAGGGGCTGGCAATGGCGTCGGACGGCGCGGGCGGACATGGTCGGTGGTCTCCTTCGGTGCACGGCTCCGATGCGGGCCATGCGGTCTCCACGACTTAGCGAGTTGCGTGCCAGGCCGATGCCGACGGGGTCGGGCATCCGGCCCTATGATGCGGTCTGATCTGACCACCGTGAATGCCGACCGCATGCCACCGATGCCCCCCATCACCCAGGCCCTGCTCCTCGTGAACGTGGCCGTGTTCTGTCTGGACCTCGCCTTTGGCAGCCTGCTGTCCCAATGGTTTGCGCTGTGGCCGGTGCAAGGCCCCTTCTTCTATCCGTGGCAGGTGGTCAGTTACGCCTTCCTGCACGGCTCGTTCAGCCATCTGTTCTTCAACATGCTGGGGATCTGGATGTTCGGCTCGGAGCTCGAGCGCATCTGGGGCAGCCGGCGCTACATCGAGTTCTTCGGGGCCAGCGTGCTGACGGCTGCGGCCACGCAGCTGCTGATGTCGCTGCTGGGCGGGTGGCACAACCCGACGGTGGGCGCATCCGGGGGGCTGTTCGGCCTGCTGCTGGCCTTCGGGATGATGTTCCCCGACCGCACGATCATGCCGTTGTTCCCGCCGATCCCGATGAAGGCCAAGGTGTTCGTGGCCATCTACGGCGGGCTTGAACTGTTCCTGGGTGTCACCGGCACGGCTTCCGGCGTGGCGCACTTTGCCCACCTGGGCGGCATGCTGGGCGGCTGGCTGATGCTGCGCTACTGGCGTGGTCAGCCGCCGTTCGGCTCGAACGGACGCGGGGGCCCTCGCCGCCGCTTCTGAACGCCGGACGACACTGCGATCCCGGCCACGATCAGCAGCAGGGCCACCGGGTGGTACCAGCGTGGGTGCTCGCCAAGCAGCAGGGCCGCCCACAGCGCCGCAAAGATGGGCGTGAGGTTGCTGAAAAAGGCCGCCATGGTTGGCCCGACGGTCTGAACCCCAAGCCCCCAGCAGCGGTAGGCCACGATGGAGGGCCCAACCGCGATGAACAGCATCCCGAGCCAGGGCCACACGCCGGAAGGCAACCAGCCCGGACGCGGCCCGGCCATCAACGCGGCTTCGAGCCCTGCACTGCCGACCGCCCACACGCTGCCGAAGAGCACCTGGATCCAGAGGAAGGTCGCCCAGTCCCAGGCGGGACGTTGGTGGCCCACCATGTGCGCGGGTGGATGGGCAAGCAGCCAGCTGTAGACCGCCCACGCGAGGCTGGCCAGCAGCATGAGCAGGTCACCGGGGACGAGGCGAAGCTGGCCGAGCACGGACAGGTCGCCCCGCGTCATGACCAGCATCACCCCGCACACGGACAAGGCGGCCCCCGCGAGTTGCCGGGGGCGCAAGGCCTGGCCGAAGCCGATGCGGCCGACCAGCATCATCCACACCGGCACGCTGGAGCCGATCAAGGTGACGCTGAGCGGCGAGGAGGTGAGCAGGGCCAGGTACTGCAGGGCGTTGTAGGTGCCCACACCCAGCACGCCGATGGTCGCCAGGTAGACCCAACGTGTGCGCACATCGTCCCAGTGCAGGCCATTGCGGCGCACCAGCGGCCACAGCATCAGCCCGACGAGCAGCCAGCGCAGCGAATTCATGGCCACTGGCGGCATGGTGCCCACCATCATGCGCCCCACCACCGCGTTGCCGGCCCACATCATCGGGGGCAGGAGCAGAAAAACCAGGGTGCGGGGCGAAAGAGGGGACGAGGCGGACACGGCGGGCAGGAAGCGAGCAGCACGGGGACTGCCCGCATTAGAACAGGGCCGCTGGGGCCCTGCTTGCCTGGCGTCAGGCTGCGTCGGTGCGGCGGGCGCGTCGGCGCGCCACCCCGGCCACCGTGGTCAGGCCGACCAGGGCGAGCGCCAGGGAGGAAGGCTCGGGCACAGCCGCCGCAGGGGCCACCGTCAGCCCCCGCAGGGTGCCATTGAACTCGAAGACCGAGGTGGCGGCCCCGGTCTGCAGGTTGATGCGGTAGATGCCGGTGACGGTGCGCCCGTCGTCGACATTCAGCGCGGCATAGGCCTCGTCCGCACCGAGGATGTCGAAGCCGTTGACGGACAGCAGCGAGCCACTCAGCCCCAGCGAGCCAACAGGGGTGATCATGGGCGCGTTGAAGCTGCCCGGCGCCATGTCCAGCCGACCGGCCGCGGCGTTGATGTAGTACAGCGCCGTGGACATCGGGGCGCTGCCACCGGCAAAGGACTGGGTGTAGGCCACCGCCGAGTAGCCGGTGCCGATCACCGAGGCGGCATTGCCGACCGCGCCGGTGCCGACGTTGACCGCAAAGTTGTTGCCCGTGCCGCTGCTGACCACGCGCAACGATGCGTTGCCCGCGAAGTCGGCCACGGGGTTGAAGTCGACCCCCAGGCCGCCGAGCCCGGCCAGCGAAGCGCTGAGGGACGCCACGCTGGTGGCACGGCCGAGGTCGTCGATCGTGTAGACGGCTGACTGCGTGATGCCGTAGAGCAGGCCGTTCGACGGACGGATGTCGATGCCCAGCAGGCGCTCACCCGCCCCCAGCCCGGTAATGGACACGGT
>JAJUHM010000156.1 GCA_029279925.1 Aquabacterium olei | reverse complement strand
GCGCGCTGGTGAGCAAGTACCGCAACGCCGGTCAGACCTGCGTGTGCGCCAACAGGCTGTACGCCCAGGCCGGCATCTACGACGCCTTTGTCGAGAAACTGGCCGCGCGGGTGGCCGAGATGAAGGTGGGCAACGGCTTCGAGCCGGGTGTGGTGCAAGGCCCGCTGATCGACGCCGAAGCGCTGAACAAGGTCGAAACGCTGATGGGCGACGCGCTGGCCAAAGGCGCACGCGTGCTGACCGGCGGGGCGCGGGCCAGCGTGGCGGGCGGCGCGTTCTACCAGCCCACGGTGCTGGCCGACGTGGATGCGAGCATGCGCATGGCGCGTGAGGAGATCTTCGGGCCGGTGGCGCCGGTCTTCCGCTTCGAGACCGAGGCCGAGGCGATTCACCTGGCTAACGACACCGAGTTCGGGCTGGCGAGCTACTTCTACAGCCGCGACGTGGGCCGCATCTTCCGCGTCAGCGAAGCGCTGGAGTACGGCATGGTGGGCGTCAACACCGGCTTGATTTCGACCTGCGAGGTGCCGTTTGGCGGGGTCAAGCAGTCGGGCCTGGGGCGTGAAGGGGCGCGCCAGGGGCTGGATGACTACCTGGAGACCAAGTACGTGTGCCTGGGCGGGCTGGATCGCTGAGCCTGCCCGGCCGGGCTCACCAACTCATGTCACCTTTGTTGACCTTGGCGCCGATGTCCAGCGCAATGCCGAGCCCCGCGTTCGGGTAGGCCTGCTTCATGGACTGGATCAGGTCCGTGCTGGTCTTGGCGCGCGCGGCCTCGCCTTCGAAGCGCCGAAGGTAGTCACGCGTGTAACGCACCGCCGTCACATCCATCGCCGTGCCGGGCTGCATGTGACCCGGCACCACGGTCACCGGAGCGAGTGCTTCGATGTCGTCGAGCTGACCCAGCCACGCCTGCCGCTCACTGGCCTTCTGCGTGTCGGCAGTCCACACATGCAGATTGCCGAACACGGCGATGTTGCCGACCACCGCCCGGATGGACGGGATCCAGACGTACGGACGGTGAGCCAGCAGGCCCGTGGTCCCGCGGACCTCGATGCGTTCGCCGTCGACCGACAGCGTCGTACCAGAGATGGCATGAGGCAACACAGGATGCACAGGGGCGTTGACGCCCATCTTCGGCCCCCAGAAGCTGACCTTGCCCGCCATCTTGGCAGCAATCTTCTCGCGCACGGCGGGCGTGGTGAGCACGTTCGCTTCAGGGAACAGCTGCTTGAGCGTCTCGGCTCCGAAGTAGTAATCCGGGTCGGCATTGCTCACGAAGATCGTGGTGAGCTTCTTTCCGCTGTCCAGCACATTGGCCGCAATGCGCAGCGCGTCTGCACGGGTGAAGCCAGTGTCGATGACCACGGCCTCCTGCGGCCCACTGACCACCACCGCGTTGACATGGAAGCTGTGCGCGTCCGCGTTGTACACCTTGAGTTGAAGAGGCTGCGCAGCAAAGGCGCTGGAGCTGCCCATCACGCTGAGGGCGAAGGCGGGTGCAAGCGTGCGAACGAAGCGGCTGACGGAAAACATGAAGCGGTCCTTTGCGGAGAGAAGTGACAGTGACGTCACTCTATTCACGCCGAATGGATATATAAACATCGCTTCAATTCAATGTTTCTTGCATAAATCGAAACAATGGACCGATTGACTGCCATCCAGGTGTTCGTCGAGGTGGCGGACCGGGGCAGCCTCACGCAGGCTGCGGAAACCCTCGACATGTCGACTGCCATGGTGAGCCGGTACCTGACGGCGGTGGAGGGATGGCTGGGCGCGCGCCTGTTCCACCGCACCACGCGGAAAGTGAGCTTGACGGACGCCGGGGCCGCCGCACTGCCGTCGTGCAGACAGTTGCTGGACCTCGCCACCGATGCACAGCACCTCGCCGCACAGCGCGGGCGCGAGCCGGCCGGGGTTTTACGGGTGACGACCTCCGGTTCGTTCGCCGAGGCTCAACTGACCTTCGCACTGGTCGATTTCCAGAAACGCCACCCCGCCGTCGAAATCGTGCTGTCGGCCGGCGACAGAACGGCCGACCTCGTGGGGGAACGCATCGACCTCGCCGTTCGCATCACCAAGGCGCCAGACCCCTCCCTCATCGCCCGACCTCTCGCGCGATGTCGTTCGGTCCTGTGTGCCGCGCCGGCGTATCTGCGACAGCATGGCACGCCGCAGACAGTGTCCGAGTTGCGAGACCACCGCTGCGTCGCGCATGCATTCGGCATTGGCAAGCATTACCGCTTCACCCGGGGCCAGGAAACGCTGGATGCGCCGGTGACGTGGAGCTTCCACACCAACGACACCGTGGTCCTGCGCAGCGCCGTATTGGCTGGAGCAGGCATTGCGCTGCTGCCCACCTACTACGTGAACGAGGATGTGAGAACCGGAAGACTGATTCGACTCCTCAGTGACCACGAGCCCGAAGTACTGGGCATCTACGCCGTGTATCTGTCCCGACAACATCAGCCACAGGCACTGAGGCTGTTGGTGGACTGTCTGGCGGAGCGATTCGGCGGGGAGACCGCGCCGTGGGACAAGCCGTCAGGCTCGTGTGACCCGACCAAGCCGGTCGAGTGGAGCGGGTGATGGGAATCGAACCCACGTATCAAGCTTGGGAAGCTGGCGTTCTACCATTGAACTACACCCGCAGTGCTGCGCATTCTAGCGCAGCGCCGGCACGCTTTGAGGCACACTCTCGTCCTTTCGTCCGACGCCTGTAGCGAACGCGCATGTCTTCCAGTGACCCCACCCTGCCCGCCTCTGCCGACGAGGCCCTGCCCGCCGCCGCGGCGAGCGGTGACCGCCCCGAACACCCCCGCACCATCCGCAGCTATGTGATGCGGGCCGGCCGCACGACGGAAGGTCAGGCCCGCGCCTTGAGCGAACTGGGCCCGCGCTTCGTGCTGCCTTTCGCACAGCAACCGCTGGATCTGGCGGCGACGTTCGGCCGCACGGCGCCGGTGGTCTTCGAGATCGGCTTCGGCATGGGCGATGCCACGGCCAAGATCGCGCAGACGCTGCCCGACACCGATTTCATCGGCTGTGAGGTGCACGAGCCCGGCGTGGGCGCCCTGCTCAAGCAGATCGGCGAACGCGGGCTGACCAACCTGCGCATCGTCCAGCACGATGCGGTCGAGGTGCTGGAACACATGGTCCGCCCCGGCTCGCTGGCTGGCGTCCACATCTTCTTCCCCGATCCGTGGCACAAGAAGCGCCATCACAAGCGCCGCCTGATCCAGCCGCCGTTCGTGGCCAAGCTGGTGCAGCATCTGGCGCCCGGCGGCTACCTGCATTGCGCCACCGACTGGGAACCCTATGCCCAGCAGATGCTGGAGGTGCTGTCGGCCGAGCCTGCCCTGGAAAACACCGCACAAGGCTACGCCGAGAAGCCGGCCTACCGCCCGCTGACGAAGTTCGAGAACCGCGGCCTGCGCCTGGGCCACGGGGTGTGGGACCTGGTCTTCCGCAAGCGGGCCTGAAGCGCGCCTCCAATGAAAAACGCCCCTCACGGGGCGTTTTCTTTTTCAGGCTGAGCGGATCACTCGCTGAACTTGTAGTCGGTCTTGGCCTTGCTGCGCAGATCGTCGCGGAACTTGGCCAGCTTCGTCTGAGCCTGGCGCTGCATCAGCTGACCCTTCACTTCGTCGAACGACGGGAACTGGGCTGCACGCACATCTTCCAGCTTGATGATGTGGTAGCCGAACTGCGACTTCACGGGCGCGTCGGTGACCTGGCCCTTCTGCAGCTTCACCATGGCTTCGGAGAACTCGGGCACGTAGTTGCCGGGGTTCGCCCAATCCAGGTCACCGCCGTTCTCGGCCGAGCCCGGATCCTTCGAGTTCTTCTTGGCCAGGTCTTCGAACTTGGCGCCGGCCTTGATCTGTGCAATCAGGGCCTTGGCCTCGTCTTCCTTCTCGACCAGGATGTGGCGAGCACGGTATTCCTGCGAACCGTTGGCCGCCTTGATCTTGTCGTACTCGGCCTTGGCTTCGGCTTCGTCGGGCTGGTTCTTCTTCTCGAAGTCCTGGAACAGGGCGCGGATCAGGATGGACTGACGGGCCAGTTCCATCTGGGCCTTGTAGTCGGCAGACGCCTGCAGGCCACGGCGTTCGGCTTCCTGGATGAAGATCTCGCGCAGCACGACTTCGTCCTTGACCTTCTGCTCCAGCTCGGGCGTGCGGGCCTGCGGCGGCTGGCCGGGCTGCTGCTGTTGCTTCAGGATCTGTTCGATCATGGCCTCGGCACGCGCCTTGGGCACGGCCTTGCCATTGACGATGGCGATGTTTTGCGCGAACGCCAGCGGAGCGGCCAGCGTGAGCGTAGCAGCCAGCGCGGCAGCCTTGGCGATACGAGAGGTCTTCATAGGAGCGGAAAGCTTTCTTGAATGGAATTCAGACGGGCTCGGCCTTGATGGCCAGGGCATGAACCCCCTGGGCAATCAGATTGCGCAGGGCATCATACACAAGGCGATGACGCTGAACGTGAGACAGTCCGTTGAAGCAACGAGCCTTTACCTGCACCGTGAAATGGGTACCGCTCAGCGCCCCGCTGGAACCGGCATGGCCGGCGTGCTGAGCCGAGTCGTCCGTGACGACGAGCGCCTCGGGTTGCAAGGCCTGACGCAGGGCGTCTTCGATCTGTCCGGCGGTCACGGTGACCGCATTGTGGGCGTTCATGCAAAGCCTCCTCGGAAGCTGTTCAGGATGGGCGTTTGTCCGCCGCCGCGTCTGCCTCGGCCGGCATGTGGCGGCTCAGGTACAGCCCCTGCAGCAGGGTGAACACCAGCGTCAGGCCCAGGCTGCCCCACAGCTTGAAGCTCACCCAGGTGTCGGTCGGGAAATTGAAAGCGACGTACAGGTTGAGCACGCCCATGCCGGTGAAGAAGGCCACCCAGGCCCAACCGAGCTGGCGCCACACGGCATCCGGCACCTGGATCTGCCCCCCCATCATCTGATTGAGCATCTGCTTGCCCAGCCCCACCTCGGGGAGGAAGAGGCCGGCCCCCATGAGCCCGTAGATCGCCGTGGGCTTCCATTTGATGAAGGTCTCGTCGTGGAACCACAGGGTCAGGCCGCCCAGCACCACGACGATGCCCAGCCCGGCCCACAGCATGCGATCCACCGGCTTGCGCAGCGCCTTGAGCACCACCACCTGCAACAGCGTCACGGCGATCACCACCACGGTGGCCAGCAGCGTGGGGGCTTCTGTCGGCCCCACCACGCCGCCCGAGACAGCGAAGCCGAGGTACTGGGTCATCCATTGCGCAGCCAGCTCCTTGTTTCCCTCGCCCCACTTGAAGGCCACGAAGAAGAGGATGATGGGCAACAGGTCGAACAGGATCTTCATGAGGTCGGAGTGGCGAGGGCCATGGGCTGCGCTCAGGATTGGCGCGGCTCGGGCTCGAAGTCTAGCGCGGCCGAGTTGATGCAGAAGCGCTCGCCCGTGGGGGCCGGGCCATCGTCGAACACATGGCCCAGGTGGGCGCCGCAGTTCTGGCAGCGCACCTCGACGCGCACCATGCCGTGGCTCGTGTCCATCACGCGCTCGACGCGGGCCTGTTCGGTCGGCTGCCAGTAGCTGGGCCAGCCACAGCCGGCATCGAACTTGGTGTCCGAGTCGAACAGCGTCACGCCGCAGCAGACGCATTTGTACTGCCCCGCCTCGAAGTGATCCCAGTAACGCCCGGTGAAGGCGCGCTCGGTGGCGGCCCGGCGCGTGACCTCGTAGTCGAGCGGGGCGAGCTGGGCGCGCCACTCGGCGTCCGACTTCTTGACCTTGTAGTCTTCGCTCATGTGAACCAACCTCGTGCGGATGAGTCTGCCTGGATGTGGCGCAGTGTAGACAAGCCCCCCTGTCCCTGGGGAAGGGTCGACTACTGCACCACCGGCCTCGCCTAACATGGGCAGCGCTCCCTCACCTTGCGTCACCGAACTGGCACCCACCGTGGACCTCATCCTGTTTGTCAAAGCCGCCCTGATGGGCATCGTCGAAGGGCTGACCGAGTTCTTGCCCATTTCCAGCACCGGCCACCTGATCCTGGCGGGCTCGCTGCTCGATTTCGGGCACAGCGCAGGCGCCGACAAGGCCAAGGTCTTCGACATCGCCATCCAAACCGGCGCCATCTTTGCCGTGGTGCTGGTGTACTGGCAGCGCGTGCGCGACACCATCACAGGCATCACCAGCGAGCCCCAGGCGCAGCGGTTCGCGTTGAATGTGCTGATCGGCTTCGTGCCGGCCATCATCCTGGGGCTGCTGTTCGGCAAGGCCATCAAGGCCCACCTGTTCACCCCCACGGTGGTGGCGGTCACCTTCATTGCCGGCGGGCTGATCATCCTGCTGGCAGAGCGCCTGGCCCTCAGCCGCCCGGCACCGCGCGTGCAGACGGTGGACGACCTGACCGTGGCCGACGCCCTGAAGGTGGGGCTGGTGCAGTGCCTGGCCCTCGTGCCGGGCACCAGCCGCTCGGGCGCCTCGATCATCGGCGGGATGATGCTGGGGCTGTCGCGCAAGGCGGCCACGGATTACAGCTTCTTCCTGGGCATCCCCACGCTGATGGGAGCCGGGGCCTACAGCCTCTACAAGGAGCGCCACCTGCTGTCGATGGACGACCTGCCGCTGTTCGCCACCGGACTGGTGTTTGCCTTCCTGTCGGCCTGGGTGTGCGTGCGCTGGCTGATCCGCTACGTGTCCAGCCACAACTTCAACCCCTTCGCCTGGTACCGCATCGCCTTCGGCATCGTGATCCTCGTGACGGCCCACTTCGGCTGGGTGACCTGGGCAGAGTGAGCGACGGCGATGGGCACAATACGCGGATGTCTGCGCGTGAAGAAGCCCTTGCCATTCTGTTGACCCCCGATCCAGCCACCAAGGCCGAGGCCGCGCGTGCGCTGTACGAGCGCCTGGGGGGCGATGCAGTGCAGCGCGGTGCACAGGAAGAGGCGCCCCTGCGCCAGGACGCGGCGCCAGCAGGCCTGAGCGCCGCCGCGTGCGAGGTCGCCTTGGCGCTGTCCCCGGAGCAGGAGGCGGCCATGCCCGGGCGCCCTGCTCGCCCGGCCCTGGTCCCCGCCAAACAGGTACCGTCCCGATCGCCCTTCACGCTGGAAGGCCGCGCCGCCCTGCTGCACGCCATCTGCCACATCGAGTTCAACGCGATCAACCTGGCGCTCGACGCATGCTGGCGTTTCGCTGGCATGCCGGTGGCGTTCTATCTGGACTGGCTGCGTGTAGCGTCCGAAGAGGCGCTGCACTTCGGCCTGCTGCGAACGCATCTGCAGTCTCTGGGCTACGACTACGGCGATTTCGACGCCCACGACGGTCTCTGGTCGATGTGCGAGAAGACGCGCGATGACATCCTGGCCCGCATGGCCCTGGTGCCCCGCACGCTGGAGGCACGCGGCCTGGACGCCACCCCGCTGATTCAGGACAAGCTCACCCGCGCCGGGGATCTGGAGGCGGTCCGCATCCTCGACATCATCCTGCGTGACGAAGTCGGGCATGTGGCCATCGGCAACCGGTGGTTCCACACCCTCTGTCGCGAACGGGGACTGGATGCCGTCGCCCTGTATCCGGAGCTGGTGCGCCGCTACGAAGCGCCCCGCCTGCGCCCGCCCTTCAACGAAGCGGCCCGCAAGGCGGCCGGTTTCACCGAGGACGAACTGGCGTTTCTGCTGGGTGTGGATTGAGCGCCGCCGCCTCCGGCATGCGGTGCAACCGCACGATGGCCCTTCCGTGGCCCCGCCGCGGCCTGACGCGCATCAAAACCATGCAGCCCGCGCCAGCAGGACACTGGGCCGTGCGCAAACGCTTTCCCCTTCTTCCCGCTCATCCCGAGCGCGTCTGCTGGGGCTGCGACAAGTACTGCCCTGCCGCCTCGATGGCCTGCGGCAACGGCTCGGATCGCACGCCGCACCCGTCAGAGCTGTTCGGG
>JAJUHM010000155.1 GCA_029279925.1 Aquabacterium olei | reverse complement strand
CCTTCTGCTCGATCACCGAGCACGAGGGGCGCATCATCCAGAGCCGCAGCGAGGCATCCATTCTGCGCGAGATAGAGGAGATCCGCGACCGGGTGCCGGGCTTCACCGGCGTCATCAGCGATCTGGGCGGGCCAACGGCCAACATGTACCGCATCGGCTGCAAGTCCAAGGTGATCGAGGCGGCGTGCCGCAAGCCCTCGTGCGTCTACCCAGACATCTGCCCCAACCTCAACACCGACCACAGCCTGCTGATCCGGATGTACCGGCGTGCACGCGCCCTGCCCGGCATCAAGAAGATCCTGATCGGCTCGGGGCTGCGCTACGACCTGGCCGTGCGCTCGCCCGAGTACATCAAGGAGCTGGTGACCCACCACGTGGGCGGCTACCTGAAGATCGCCCCCGAGCACACCGAGCAGGGCCCGCTCAGCAAGATGATGAAGCCCGGCATGGGCGCCTACGACCGCTTCAAGCAGCTGTTCGACCAGTACAGCGCCGAAGCGGGCAAGAAACAGTTCCTCATCCCCTACTTCATCGCCGCCCACCCGGGCACCACCGATGAAGACATGATGAACCTGGCGATCTGGCTCAAGCGCAACGGCTTCAAGGCCGACCAGGTGCAGACCTTCTACCCCAGCCCCATGGCGACGGCCACGGCCATGTACCACTCGGGCCTGAACACGCTCAAGGGCATCAGCCGCGATCCGCGCAAGGGCGAGCGCGTCGACATCGTCAAGGGTGAGAAGCGCCGCCGCCTGCACAAGGCCTTCCTGCGCTACCACGACCCCAACAACTGGCCGCTGCTGAGCGAGGCGCTCAAGGCCATGGGCCGCGCCGACCTGATCGGCAACGGGCAGCACCACCTGATCCCGACTTACCAGCCCAGCACCGATGGCGGCTACGAAAGCGCGCGCCGCAAGAACTCGACCAAGGCCGGCACGAAGACCTCGGTGGTGACGGTGGGCCGCGTGGCGCGCGATGGCACGCCTGCACCGGCGGGCCGCAACTCCGGGGCCGCCTCAGGCAAGCCCCGCCCCGGCCAGATGCTGACCCAGCACACCGGCTTGCCTCCCCGGGCAGGCACAGGCAAGGTGGGGCCCGCGAAGGCCCGGCCAGCCGAGGCCCAGCGCGACCCGCGCGGCATCGACATCAGCCGGGGAAGCACGCGCAAGATGGGCGGCAAGCCGCGGCGCTGAGCACACCAGCGCGCGTGGCCCGGTCGGATCAGGGCTGCGTCAGCAACAGGGCCGGATGCCGTTGCCACAGGCGCTGCAGCAGGCCCATCGTGGCCGGCACAAGCGCCTGCACCCCGTACCAGACCAGTTCCCGACGGGGCGTGACCCGGTGCAGCAAGGCCGCATGCAGGGCCTGCCAGCCGGCCCAATCCAGTTCGGTCAAATGGTCGCGCAGCGGCGGGCCCAACTGGGCCAGCGTGTGCGCCATGGTCAACAAGGCCTGCTCGACCGCGGCCAGCGTGTTCGGGCTCGCGAACAGCTCGGATTCATCCTGCATCTCGGCCAGCAGGGCCGCGATGTCCTGACCACATTCGGTGGCCACGCTGACAAGCGCATGGTGTTGCACGGGCACGCTCCACGAAGCACACATGCACCCATGCTAGCGATCCGGCTGCCGCGCATCACAAGGGCTTGCCCGAATTCCGACCGCCCGACTGGGACGAGGCGCCGCAAGCCGCTGCGCACGCCGTTCAGGCAGGCCCCAGCCACCCGAGCCAGTATGCGCCGCCCCAGGCCACGAGCAGGTTGACCACGAGGGCCATCGCCACCCCCGTCCCGAAACGCAGGCCGCCCGCCCCGGTCGCGGCGGCCGACCGCGTGACCGAGTTGACCGAGATGGCCACCAGGATGCCCATCAACAGGTGATGGGGCGACAGTTCACCGGCACCGGTGGCGGCCAACAGGCTGGCCACCGGGGCATGGGCGTCCGCCACGGCAGCCACCGCCGTGACCACCATGAGCCCCTGGGCGCCGTACCGTTCGGCCGCCGTCACCAACAACGCAGCCCCCACCAGCAACCCTGTCACCACGAGCGCTTCGCGCAGGCGCAGCACGCGGCGCCCGGCCAGCGAGCCCGGGTGATCCTCTTGCGACCGCGCGCCCACGTCGTTCCGCCCTCGCCACCACGCGATCCCGCCCAGCAGCAAGGGGCTGCCGACACCCAGCAGCGCCCACGGCCAAACCAGGCCGGCCAGCGTGGGCGACACCACCGAGGCCAGCACCGGCAACTGCAACCAGGTGGCCGCCGTCGACAACACCGCCGCGCTCCAGGCCAGCCGGAACGGCGCCTGCCCGTCGCGGGCCAGCGCCCCCATGGCCGACACCGTGGCCGTGCTCGACACGAATCCCCCCAGCAGCCCCGACAGCGCCAGCCCGACCCGCTCGCCCAGCAGGCGCTGCGCCACATGGCCGGTGGCCTGCATCCCGAGCAGCACCACCACCAACAACAGCACCCGTTGGGGCGAGAGGTGCCCCAGCCAGGGCAGCGGGGCACCGGGCAGCAAGGGCAGCAGCACCAGCGCCAGCGCCGACAGCAGCAAGGCATCGTGCAGTTCCGCCTCGCTGAGCCAGTGGGTTGCGAAACGGTGCAGCATCTGCCGGGCGGCCAGCAGGCCCGCCAGCACCACCCCGCAAGCCGCTGCCAGGGCCGGCCGGCTCAGCGCCAGCATGCCGATCAGGGCCGTCGCGACCAAGGCCAGTTCGGTCGTCAGGCCCGGGTCGTCGCTGCGGTTGCGCACATAAGACAACGCCGCCAGGCCCACCACGCCGGCCAGCGCCACCGCCGCCAGCCAGGGCGAAACGATCTGGGAGACCGCCCCCACCAGCGCAACCACCGTGAACGTGCGCAGGCCGGCTGCGGCGCGCTCGGGCCCATCTCCCTTGCGCCGTTCACGCTCGACGCCCACCAGCAAGCCGGTCCCCAGCGCCACGATCAATGCGGTTTCAGCCTCACCCAACCCCAACGGCCCGTTCATGCCTTGCGTCACCCCATGGATTTCTGCTGTTCAACGTTTCAGTATGGCCCACTGAGGGGCGAGCCCCGCGGGAACGCCCCTTGTGCTGCCTTAAACTTCGTTCTTTCTCCGCGACCGTCCTCCATGCACGCTGCCTCCGGATCTGCCCCCGTCCTGTTCGACTTCAAGAGCGCCACGCTGTCGCTGGAAGCCTTTCTCTTGAAAACAGGCAACCTGCAGTCCCTCGAGAAGGCGCTGGAGGAACGCTTCGGCTCCACCCCCGATCTCTTCAACGGCGAGCCCGTCGTCATCGACCTGACCCACCTGGCCAGCCTCGATGTCGCGATCGACTTCCCCGGACTCGTCGCCCTGCTTCAGCGCTTCCGCCTCAAGCCCGTGGCCGTGCGGGGCGCCACCGTGGCCCAGACCCAGGCTGCACGAGAAGCCGGCCTGGCCGAAGCGCCGGACAGCCCGCCCTCCACCCGCACCGAAACCGTCGTGAAAGAGGTGATCAAGGAGGTGGTGCGCGAAGTGCAGGTGCCCGTCGAGGTGCCGGTGGCCGGCCACACCCTGATCGTCGACAAGCCGCTGCGCTCGGGCCAGCAGGTCTACGCCAAGGGCGGCGACCTGGTGGTGATGGCGGCCGTCAACAACGGCGCCGAAGTCATTGCCGACGGCTCCATCCACATCTACGCCCCCCTGCGCGGCAAGGCGATTGCCGGCGCCAAGGGCAACACCCAGGCGCGCATCTTCTGCACCGCCCTGGAGCCGGAACTGATCTCCATCGCCGGCACCTACCGCACCACCGAGAACCCGCTGCCCGACAACGTGCGTGGCAAGCCGGCACAGGTCCGCCTCGACGGCGAGCGGCTGGTGTTCGAACCCATTTCCATCTGAACAGACTCGCATACTCGAAAGGACCGCCTTCCATGGCCAAGATCATCGTGGTGACCTCCGGCAAAGGGGGTGTCGGCAAGACGACGACCAGCGCCAGCTTCGCGTCCGGCCTGGCCCTGCGCGGCCACAAGACCGCCGTCATCGACTTCGACGTCGGCCTGCGCAACCTCGACCTCATCATGGGCTGCGAACGCCGCGTGGTGTACGACCTGATCAACGTGATCCACGGCGAGGCCAACCTCACCCAGGCACTGATCAAGGACAAGCAGTGCGAGAACCTGTACGTGCTGGCCGCCTCGCAGACGCGCGACAAGGACGCCCTGACCCAGGACGGCGTCGAGCGCGTGCTCAAGGAGCTCGGCGAGATGGGCTTCGAGTACGTGGTGTGCGACTCGCCTGCCGGCATCGAGACGGGCGCGCTGCTTGCCATGCACTTTGCCGACGAAGCGCTGGTCGTGACCAACCCCGAGGTGTCGTCGGTGCGCGACTCCGACCGCATCCTGGGCATGCTCAACAGCAAGACCAAGCGTGCGATCGAGGGCGGCGAGCCCATCAAGGAGCACCTGCTGATCACCCGCTACAACCCCAACCGCGTCGAAGGCGGCCAGATGCTGTCGCTGGATGACGTGCACGACATCCTGCGCGTCAAGCTGATCGGCGTGATCCCGGAATCGGACGCCGTGCTGAACGCCTCGAACCAGGGCATCCCGGCCATCCACCTGGAAGGCACCGACGTGTCCGAGGCCTACAAGGACGTGATCGCCCGCTTCCTGGGCGAAGACAAGCCGATGCGCTTCATCGAGGCCGAGAAGCCGGGCTTCTTCAAACGCCTTTTCGGAGGAAAGTAAGCCATGGGATTCCTGTCCTTCTTCCTCGGGGAAAAGAAGCAGACGGCCACCGTAGCCAAGGAACGCCTGCAGCTGATCCTCGCGCACGAGCGCAACGGCCGCAGCCACAGCCCCAGCTACCTGCCTGACCTGCAGAAGGAACTGGTGGCCGTGATCTCGAAGTACGTGGCCATCAACCCGGACGACATCAAGGTGGCCATGGAGCGCCAGGGCGACCTGGAAGTGCTCGAGGTCAAGATCGAACTGCCGGAAGCCGGACGCTGAGCCGATCCTTATCGTGCAAGGGCCATCCGGGAGGATGGCCTTCATACCGGGGACGAGGCCGCTGCTTGTGCGGTGCACAATAGCGCACCACATCGCTGCAAAAGGGTGCCCCGATCATGCGCTTCGTTGTCTTCAACCAGAAAGGTGGCGTCGGCAAGTCGACCATCACCTGCAACCTCGCGGCCATCAGTGCCGCCCAGGGCCTGCGCACCCTGGTGATCGACCTGGATCCCCAGGGCAACTCGACCCATTACCTGCTGGGCGACGGGCACCCGGATGCCGAGCGCAGCGCCGCGGGTTTCTTCGACCAGACCCTGCGGTTCACCGCGCGCCCCCGGGAAACCGACGATTTCACCATCTCGACCCCGTGGGAGGGCCTCAGGCTCATGCCGTCTCATCCGCAACTGGATGAACTGCATTCCAAGCTGGAATCCCGCTACAAGATCTACAAGCTGCGCGACGCCCTCGCCGAGCTGTCGGATGCGTACGACCGCATCTATATCGACACACCGCCCGCATTGAATTTCTACACCCGCTCCGCGCTGATTGCCGCGCAGGGCTGTCTGATTCCGTTCGATTGCGATGATTTCTCGCGTCGCGCCCTCTACAACCTGCTCGAGAACGTGCAGGAAATCCAGGCCGATCACAACGGGGAACTGAAAGTCAGCGGAATTGTCGTCAATCAGTTTCAACCCCGAGCCTCATTGCCACAAAAACTGGTGCAGGAACTGCTTGACGAGGGCCTGCCGGTGCTGCAGCCTTATCTGAGTTCTTCGGTGAAGGTCAAGGAATCGCATCAACAGGCGAAACCCATGATTCACCTCGATGCACGCCACAAGCTGACACAGGAACTGCAAGCCTTGCATGCCCGACTGGGCGAGCCATGACAACAGCCTGACATTGGCAAACCTCCAACGGGTTTCGGGCCTTCGCGTTTAAGGGGTAGCGCCGAAGCGTGATTTCGATCATGCTTATGGAGGCAGCTAGATTGCACAATGCGAAAGCAGCATGAACAGGGCCTCGGTCGTGCCCAGTCCATGCTGATCCTGGCCCGTCCGCCAGACGGGTCGAGTCTGCTTTCAAGGCTTTTCCATGCCAGCATCACCGCCCACCGCGCCTGCTCACGACCGCCCCTACAGCGTTGCTCCGGACGAGACGGCCCGACTGCCTTTCCGGGTGCGGCTGGCACGCGACGACAGCGACCTCCAGCGCATCGTCGATTTGCGCGTGACCACGTACGGTCGGCATATTCCTTCGATGGCAGACAGTGTCGCCCAGCCGGAACCGGATGATCGGCGTCCGGAAACCCTGCTGCTGATGGCCGAATCCCTGAGCAGCGGGCAATTGCTCGGTGCCGCCCGCCTGATTCACAACGGGGTGCAGCCACTGAAGCTGGAGCAGACCTTCGCCGTGCCCGGGTTGTTTCAGAACCGCTTCGTGGCCGAGGCCGGCCGCCTCACCGTGCTGGGGGCCCCCGAATCCCGAATGGCCACCCTCTCGCTCGTGAAAGCCATGTACGAAATCTGCTTTCACGCGGGCATTGAACTGGCGGCCATCACTGCGCGCCGGCCCATGGACCGGGTTTACCTGGCCATGCGTTTCGACGACGTCCTGTGCGGCCGGAAGATCCCGTATGCGCCCGTCGGCCACCTGCCCCACGGCCTTTACACCATGCCGATTCACGAGGCCGACACCCGGTGGCGCGAAGCGGTGTGCCCGCTCTACCCTTTCATGGCGCGCACGCTTCACCCTGATATTGACGTGGATTACGGCGTGGTCCGTGCCCGGTTTGCGCGGCCTCTTTCCGGCCTTCCCGAGCGATCACCGGGTGTCCGGGCATCGGTCCCGGCGCCCACCCTGTCTGCGGTGTCGGCATGACGCACGTCCGCTCTTTTTCCGTGCGAGGCCTTGGCAGAATCGCGACCTGCCCTTTCTTTTATTTTCAGCTTTGCAGGTAAACCGCTGATGGGTGTTGCAGTACCAAACAGGCTGGCGAGGTTGCTTGGCAACCGGGGATTCGCCAACCGTGACCTGGAAAAGGAATTCCAGGCAGCCTATCGGTCTTATGGTGTCCGTTTCCTGTTCCTGTCGACCACGCTGACCGCCCTGTGTTACGTCGGCTTTTTCGTGTTCGAGGCGGTCGCCGGCACCAAGCCCTGGTACAGCACCGTCCAGCTGGTGCGCCTTGCCCAGATCGTGCTCATGGCGCTCGCCGCGCTGGCCACCGTCCGCTTTCGCGAGCAGGTCACCCGGCACTACACCCTCGCATGCTGGGTTCTGGTGCTGTTCGGCACCCTGGTCGGCGCGCGAATCAACATCGAAGGCCAGGCCGCCGCGGCCTCACCCATCACGCTGTACTGGGCCCTGACGACCACCGCCGTGCTGGGCACGATGATGCTGTACGGCTTTGCTCGCCTGAGCGTGTTCAGCACGCTGGCCCTGGGCGGCTTCATGGCCGTCTTCACCCTGCACTGCGCGGCCACGCACGGTTCCGGCGATGCCCATGCGCTGCACCGCATGGCCACGCACATCCTGGCGGCCAATGTGCTGGGGCTGTGCCTGTACCGCTTTTCGCTCGGTCGCGAGCGCAAGCTCTTCCTGCAGTCGCGGCGCAAGAACCACATGGCCGAATTGCGGCGCATGAAGGAGCAGGCCGAAGCCGCCAACCGCGCCAAGACCGCGTTCCTGGCCAACATGAGTCACGAGATCCGCACCCCGATGAACGGGGTCATTGGCGCGCTGAGCATGCTCAACGAGCAGAACCTGCCCGAACGCGACCGGCTGTTCGTCAAGTCCGCGCGCGACTCGGCGCGGCACCTGCTGCACCTGCTCGACGAAATCCTCGACTTCGCCAAGCTCAATGCCCAGAAGGTGAAGCTCACCCCCGCCCCCTTCGACCCGCGCGACACCGTCGTGGCCGCCTGCGAAGCCTTCCGCGCCACGGCCGTGCAGAAAGGCATCGGACT
>JAJUHM010000154.1 GCA_029279925.1 Aquabacterium olei | reverse complement strand
TCTGGTTGATCACCGACTGGCTCAGGGCATCCGCGGCCTTCGCCGTGAAGAACACCCGCCCGCCGTCCGCACGGATCGCACCGCCGTTCTCGATGAGCGAATCGACCGCGCCCCGGTTGACCTGCAGCTTCACCGAGCCACCGAAGTCCACCGTCACATCCTGGCCCGATGCCAGCCCCACAAAGCCGCCATCGGCCTGCACGCTGCCCGTGTTGCGCACCGTGGCGGCCACCAGGGCCACATTGCCGCCGCGCGCCGCCTGAATCGCGCCCTCGTTGACCACGGCCGCCGTGCTGTCACCCCGCAACGCGTAGCGCCCCGCCATGAAATCCGTGTCGCTCAGGTTCAGCGTCGACGCCAACAAGCCACCCACATTGACCTGGGCAGAGGGGCTGAAGAGCACGCCGTTCGGGTTGAGCAGGAACACCTGCCCGTTGGCCTGCAGGCTGCCCTGAATGTTCGAAACCTCGCTGCCCAGCACGCGGTTCAGCGCCACGGAGCTGGCCGACGGCTGGACGAAGCGCACCGTCTGCCCGTTGCCGATGCTGAAGCTCTGCCAGTTGGTCACCAGGCGAGCACTGTCCTGCGTCACCGTCATGGTGTTGCCACTCGTGGCGATCTGCCCGGTGCCCTGCACTACCTGACCGCCCGTGGGCAAGGGCCCCGCGGCCAGCGCCCCACCCCCTAGGCCCGCGGCGGCAACGCCAAGCACCACTTGGGCCACCCGCGCGGTGGCGCCCGAGCGGCCTGCCTTGCCTCGAGCGGAGGTCCCTTCTGCCGCAGGCACCCAGGCCATCAGCCGATCAGACCAGACGAGGCGGAACACATGGTTCAAGGACGCCGCATGCATAAGGGCTACTCTCCCGGGCCGATGCCCGCTCACGAAGAAAGAAGACAGCTGAGAACGCGGCCGTTCCCGTCCTCAGATCACCCCACGCAACTTCTTCGCAGCCTCACGAAGGGATGAGCGCGCGACATCACGCGCCACCGTCGTGATCGGCCGATGCGGCCCACCCTTAAGTTTCATTTTGTGACAAACGACACAAATATGAAAAAATCGGGCGTTATTCGCTCTACGCCTATCAGGCCACGGTGAACCGGCGCCCACTCGGCCGAAAAACGCCGCGTTCGCGACTCAGCTCCGCCCTTGCACGGTTTGGGCGTTCCGGCGTCCATGTGGACCGGGCTCATGCGCGAGGAGGGCCGCCCTGCATCACCCCAACAGCCGATGCCAGAGCGCGACCGCCCACACCCCGGCACACAACAGCAGGCTCAGGTGCACGGCTGCGCTGCCGTAGTCCTTCGCCCGCTTGGCCAATTCATGCCACTCGAACGAATGGCGGTCCACCACCGCCTCGATCGCGGAGTTCAGCAACTCCACCACCAGCACCAGCGCCACCGTGAGCAGCAGCATGGCCGTCTCGAGCCACGAACGGCCCAGCCAGAACGCGCCCGGCACCATGACCGCGGCCAGCAATGCCTCCTGCCGAAAGGCACTCTCGTGACGAAACGCTGCGAAAAGCCCCTCGTAGGAGTAGCGGGTGGCCCACCAGACGCGGCTCATGCCGGTGCGGGTCTTGTAGGGATTGGGCTGGGACATGGTTAACGACTCGAATCATGGCGCAGGCTGCCGCCACGCACACCGAAGGTAACAGAGGGTGGCCAGGCCGCACGGGGCACGCTGGCACAATCTCGCACGATGTCCGCACCGCACGCCGCCCTGCCCTCCCCTCCGTCCGGCCGCCCTCTGATCGTCCGCCTCTGCAACATGGTCGGCGACGTCGTGCTGGGCTTGCCTGCCTTGCAGCTCTTGCGGGATCAGGGCTGGAGCCTTCACCTCTATGGCAAGGGCTGGGCACCCAAGCTGCTGGCGGGTGAAGACTGGCCCTGCACCGTGCGCGCAGGCTCGTTGGGTGAACGCGTGGCCCAACTCAAGGCGCTGGGCGCCACCTGTCGAGCACAGGACCCCTCCTTCGACAGCCGGATCAACACGCTGCTGATGCCCAACTCCTTCTCCAGTGCCTTCGAGCCGCGCTGGGCCGGCCTGCGACCGGCGGGTTATGCGGGAGATGGGCGCAGCCTGTTGCTCAGGCCGGCCTGGCGGCGCGATCCGCCCGGCCACGCCCTCGAAGGCTTCTGGGGCCTTGCCTGCCGGCTCAGCGGCGTCACCGCCCCCCCTCCGAGCCGCCTCCACCTGCGGGTGCGTGAGCAGGACCAGGCCGAAGCCGACCAGCTGCTTGCGGCGCAGGGCCTCCCCCCCGGCTTCATCTGCATCGTGCCCTACGCCGCTGGCGACGTTGACGGCAAGGACAAGCGATGGCCGGACTTTCCGGCCTTCACCGCGGCCCTCGCGCAGGCCACCGATCGCCCGATCGTCACGTGTCCAGGGCCGGGTGAAGAGGCGGTGGCCCAGCTCCACCCCGCCGCCCTGAGCTTGCCGCGACTGAGCCTGGGCACCTACCTGGGCGTCCTCAAGCGAGCCGGCCTGGTGATCTCGAACGACACGGGGCCCGCCCACATGGCGGCTGCCGTGGGCACCCCCGTGCTCAGCACGCTCGGCCCCACCAAACCTGAGCAATGGCGCCCTTGGGGCCCGCAGAACCGCATCCTGCAAGGGCGGGAAGGCCGGCTGTGGCCGACCGTGGACGAAGTCCTCCGCGAGGTCATGGCATGAACGCCCCGGTCACGGCGCGCGGGCCGCTCATCGTCCGTCTGTGCAACTGGGTGGGCGAGGCCGTGCTCTCACTGCCCACGCTGACCCTGCTGGCGCAACAGGGCTACGAACTGCATCTGGTCGGCAAGCGCTGGGCGCAGAGCCTGTTCGAGGGCCATGGCTGGCAGGTGCACGTGCGCCCGGCACGGCGCGGCGACGCCATTGCTCAGCTCAAGGCACTGCGCCGCACCCTCAGCGACCGGGACCGCCATTTCAGCCGCCGACCCAACTACCTGCTGTTCACCAGCTCGTTTTCCAGTGCGCTGGAAGGACGTCTGGCCGGACTCAGACCGGCAGGCTACAGCCGCGATGGACGAGGCCTGCTGCTGGCCCATGGGGTTCCTTACCAGGCCGGACTGCACGCAGCCGACGACTACTGGCGCATCGGCACCCACTTCGCCGGGGTGCACGGCCCGCGTCCGACCGCGCTCGGGCTGCAGCCCAGCACCACCCACCAGAGCAAGGCCCAACACCTGATGCACGCTCACGGTCTGGCAGAGGATCAGTTCGTGATCCTCTGCCCGTTCTCGGGCGCAGCTGACACGACCGGCAAGAAGCACTGGCCGCCCTTCCTCCAATTGGCGAACACCCTGCACCGAGAAGGCGTGACCACGGTGTTGTGCCCCGGCCCGGGCGAGGAAACGCAGGCGCACGCCGACTACCCGAATGCGGTGATTCTGGAAGGCGTCGACCTGGGCACCTATGCGGCACTCAGCCAGCACGCCCGCTGCACGGTGTCCAACGACACCGGCCCGGGACACCTGGCGGCTGCCGCAGGGGGCAGGCTGGTGAGCGTGCTGGGGCCCGATGCGGCCGACATGTGGCTGGCCCAAGGCGAGCACGTGACTCTCCTGCGCCCGCAACAGGGCTGGCCCAGCCTGGAAGACGCCCTGGGCGCCATCGGCCGGAGGCGCACGGCATGAGCGACACGAAACCGTTTCACGTTGCGCTGCAGTTCGGCCACATCAGGCATTTCAACGAGGGGCTGGCCGAGTTCTCGCGGCAGCTTGCGACGCAGTTCGCGGCCCGGGCACAGGACCTGAAGGCGAAGCACAACTGGCACTTCCACTTCATCCTGCCGGCCCAGTGGCATGGCCTGTTCGGACCCGATGTGCAGTATCACGAGCTGAGCGACGGCATGCGTCTACGCCATCGCTTCCCGGTGGACCTGGACGTCTGGCACGGCCTGCACCAGCACATGCGCTTTCGCCCCCCGGAGAACAGCCGTCGCAACATCATCACCGTGCATGACCTGAACCATGTCTACGCCAAGAAAGGCCTGAGCCTCTGGTGGCAGAACATGCGGCTGACCCGCCATCTGCGCCGCGCCCATCAACTCGTCGCCATCACCCAGTTCGTGGCCGATGACATCCACAAGCACCTGCCCTGGGCGCCCCCCGCCACCGTCATCCACAACGGCGTGGCCGACCTGACTCAGGTGCCCCAGGAAAAGCCGCCGGGCTTCGCGCTGACGGAAGGCGACTACCTGCTGCACATCAGCCGCATGTCCCCGTCGAAGAACGTCGGCAGCCTCATCGAGATGGCGGCCGTGTGGCCGGAGCAGGCGCTGCTGCTGGTGGGGCCGGAAAGCACGGAAGTCGACAAGCACCGCGCCCATGTCAGCCGCCTGGGCCTGCGGAACGTTCACTTCCTGACTGACGTTTCGGAAGGCCAGAAGGCTTGGCTGTACGCGCACTGCAAGGCGTTTCTGTTTCCTTCGCTGCTCGAAGGATTCGGCCTGCCGCCGATCGAGGCCATGCACTTCGGCAAGCCGGTGGTGGTGGCCAGGGCGACCTCGCTGCCGGAGGTGTGTGGGGATGCGGCGGGGTATTGGAACGGCTTCAACCCGTCGCAGATGCGACTCACCGTGGAAGCCACCCTTGGCAGCCAGTCAAGCGCGCTCGAGACGGGGAACCCTATGCTCCGACAGGCCGCCCTTTACACGTGGACCAGCGCTGCCAGCCGCTATCTGGCTGCCTACCAGCGCTCAAGCTCGACATGTTGAATCTTCCCCAGGTCACGCTGTGCTGTGTTGACACACGCCAGCCGACGATGGCGCTCGGTGCCATGCGTCTTTGCATGGAACAGGTCAATTTCGGAGCTGCCCTGCTGATCACCGGCCCGCGGCACCAGCTCGACGATCTCCCGGCGGGCTTGAACGTCATTCCGGTCGATCACATCAATTCGATCGAAGCCTACTCGCACTTCCTTCTGAAGGAGCTGGTGCAATACGTCACCACTTCCCATGTGCTCATCGTGCAGTGGGATGGATACATCCTGGATGCAGCGTTGTGGACAGATGATTTCCTGAATGTGGATTACATCGGTGCGGTCTGGCCTCAGTATGACGATCGGCACAGAGTCGGCAATGGAGGCTTTTCATTGCGATCCCGCAAACTGCTGCACGCACTGACTGCGCCGGAGATCGAACCCCATCACCCTGAGGACGTCTGCATTGCTCGAACCTATCGGCGGCAACTCGAAAGAGAGTGGGGCATTCGTTTTGCCGATGAAACCATGGCAAACAGGTTCGCCGTGGAGCGAGAGCCGTCATGCGGTGCGACCTTCGGGTTCCATGGCCTCTCCAACCTGGCGCGCTTCATGCCAGCAGAGCAGATACCCCACTTCCTGCAACACGCCCCAAAGGAAATCTTTGCTTCCCTCGAGGCCAGGGGCTTCATCAAAAACCTGATCAAGAGAAGACTGACGACCGATGCCAGAACGGCATTGCGTCTCCGAATGAGGTCCAGGCGCTTGAATCTGTCCGATCTGCGACTCTGGTTACGCGCCTACCTCGCATGAATTCATAAAAAATCAGAGAGAACCGCCATGTCAACCTTCCCGAACCGACTCGCAAAAATCCTCACGTTCGCCATACCTGTGCGCTCTGCGCGGAGAAAGGCAAGAGACCGGTTGTCTCAGGCCATCATCGCCAAGTCGCGAGAAATGTTGAGCCGGAGTGAACTGAAGAAATACACGGACTGGGTTCAGAACCACCAGCTGGACAAATCGAACTTTGTCCCCTTGGCCGAGCGCGCTTTCAACAGAACCCCTGACGATGCAAAGCTGATCGCCTACTACCTTCCCCAGTACTACCACTTCCCTCAGAACGACACCTGGTTCGGCAAAGGCTTCACCGAATGGTCCAACGCCACCAAAGCCGTGCCGCAATACGCCGGTCACTGGCAGCCACACCTTCCAATCGACACCGGCTTCTATTCTCTGGAGACGACCGATGTCATGCGCAGGCAGATCGAACTGGCCAAGCAGTACGGCATCTATGGATTCTGCTTTTACTACTACTGGTTCGGTGGCGTTCGCTTGATGGAAAAGCCCATCTTCAACATGCTGAACGACCAGTCTCTCGACATGCCGTTCTGCCTGTTCTGGGCCAACGAAACCTGGAGCAAGAACTGGGGGCCGCAGCATGAAACTGGAGAACGGGCTTACGATGCGAAAGTCAAACCCGGCGACGGACACCGGTTCTACCAAGACATCGCCCCCTTCTTCGCCGACCCCCGCTACATCCGGATAGAGGACCGGCCGGTGCTCATCATTTACCGGACCTACGACCCCGGCCTTCCATCGTTCATCGAGGAGTTCCGTCAGGCCGCAAAGGCGGCCGGCGCCTCCAATCCGTACCTCATGATCGCGGAAGACAGCGAGAACTTCATCGACCCGAGAAAAATCGGTGCCGATGCAGCCGCAGAGTTCTTCATGAATTCGCTGACCAAACGCCCCAAAGAGCGGTTGGATGTGAAGCTCGTCAACCCGCTGGCCAAGGTGGATGTCTTCGACATGGAGAAGTACATTGCCTCCGGGCAGCACAAGAACGTCAACTCGGCAGGAGGGTATCCGATATACCGCGGAGCCATGACCCGTTACGACAACACCGCCAGGAAGGTGTATACGGGGGCCATGGTGTACGACGTCTCGCCGAAGCTGTACAAGCGGTGGCTCGCAGACGTGCTGACATGGACGAAAGAGCATCACGCCGCGCCCGACAACTTCGCCTTCGTCAGCGCGTGGAACGAATGGGCGGAGGCCATGCACCTGGAACCCGATCAGAAGTATGGCTACGCCTATCTGGATGCGACGCTGACCGCACTGGAAGAAGCCAGGAGCAAGACATGAGCACCGTCGTCGTGGTCTCGGCCTACACGGACCAGGCGCTTTACGCCCGTTGCGTGCTCGACAATCCGTTCCTCGCGGGCAAGGACAACGTCGTGTTCGCAGGTTTCGACAACAGTCAGGACAACCAGTTCATATCCAGACGGTACAACCAGTTTCTCGATCGCTGGGATTACGCCCGTGAGGCCTGGTTCGTGTTCTGCCATTCCGATTGGGAAGCCCTGGAGGACTTGCCCCTCCGCCTTGAGGATCTGGACAAGAACGTCTTGTGGGGCCCGATCGGTGCCAAGCTGCTCAAGAATGAGGCCGTGTGGAAGCAGATCTACTGCGGGGTCATCCAGGAGCGCTCGCGGGATGGAACGGAAAGCCGGACCCTCTGGAATCGGCACAACGAAACCGGCACACCGGTCGATACATTCGATGCACAGTGCCTGATTGTCCACTCCTCGCTCATCCAGCGCCTGGGACTGCGCTTTGACGAAAACTACCGATTCGACATGTATGTCGAAGACTTCTGCGTACAGGCCCTCGAGAACTTCGACATCCCGTCCCGGATCCTGAAACTGAAGTGCTGCCACCACAACATCATCCACTCCATGGCGGGGAGAGATGCGTTTTATGAAATGGCCGATTACTTCAACGCCAAGTGGTCACCGAACGGCGGCGCCTGGGGCGAAGTCGTCATGGCGCTCGGCAAGATCGAACGCCCCGTCACCTATGTTCATCCCACGCTGAAAGACAACCGCGCGGCCATCTACAAGAAGCAGGATCTCGACGCGTTGATTGAAAACCCGAATGACGCGATGACGCTCGCATTCGAGTTCATCGAACCGGGCTCACGCGTTCTGGATGCGGGCTGCGCGGCAGGAGATCTCGGTGTGCTGCTGCACGAGCGCAAGAACTGCCGCGTCTTCGGAATGGACTACAACCCTGACAGCGTCCAGCTGGCCCTCGCCACCGGCTGCTTCGAAGGCTGTCGACAAGTCAACCTGGACACATTCGACATCGCAGCGCATCAAGACATCGGGCAGTTCGATTACATCATCCTCGGCGACGTGTGCGAGCACCTTCGTGACCCGGTCGAGTCGCTACTCAAACTCAAGTCGTTGCT
>JAJUHM010000153.1 GCA_029279925.1 Aquabacterium olei | reverse complement strand
TTGCCCGATATGCCCACCGCTCCCCTCCGGATCCTCGTCGTCGAGGACCAGCCCCTGCTGCTTGCACGGATCAGCCAGTTGCTTCAGGCCGAGGGCCATCGGGTGCTCGAGGCGACCTCGTTCCACCAGGCGTGGCGCCTGTTCGACGAGCAACGTCCGGACATGCTTCTGCTCGACATCCTGCTGCCGGACCACAGCGGACTGGAGCTGGCGCGTCGCATCCGGGCCGGCGCGCGCGGCCCGTGGACCCCGGTCATCTTCCTGTCCAGCCTGGACTCCGAGGATGACCTTGCCGCCGCCATCGAGGCGGGTGGTGACGATTACCTCGTACAGCCCGTGTCACCGCTGGTGCTCAAGGCCAAGGTGCACGCCATGCAGCGCCTGCTGGAGGCGAGGCGGGAGCTGACGGCCACCACCGCCGCGCTTCAGGAAGCGAACGAACAGCTCAGCCGTCAGATCATGCACGACCAGCTCACGGGGCTGGGCAACCGCAAGGGCCTGGACGACCGGCTGGCCCGCTACATCGGAGACGCGCGCCGAGAACAACGCCCCCTGTCGCTGATCCTCTGCGACGTGGACTTCTTCAAGCGTTACAACGACCGCCTGGGCCATCTCGAGGGCGACCAGTGCCTGCAGCAGATTGCCCGGATCCTCAAGCAGGTGTGCCGGCGTCCGCTGGACTATGCCGCGCGTTATGGCGGCGAGGAGTTCGTGCTTCTGCTGCCGCACACGCCCCCGGAAGGCGCCCTCAGCTTTGCGTTGGCCCTGCTGCACCACATGGAGCGCGACAGCCTGTACCACCCCGACTCGACCGTGGCCGGACATGTGACGCTGTCGGGCGGGATGCTCAGCGGCATCCCAGGCCATGACGACGATGGCGCACACTGGCTGCAGCACGCGGACGAAGCCCTGTACGCGGCGAAACAGCGCGGTCGTGGTCGTTTTGTCAGCCTGCAGCACGGCCACGACACAGGCGACATCATCGCGCGCCGCCACCCTGGGGTGTCGACAAGCGGGCGCGCTGCCTGAGGCGGAACGGCGCCGCGCCGGGCCGGATGCCCCGTCAGGCCGCCGTGGGCTCTTCCCGACGTGGCGGTCGCTCGTGCGCCCGGGCCATGACTTCCGCCGGCGTCAGGTTCTTGAGTGTGTGGTCGGACCACACCTGACGCCATCGGCGCGCGCCCGGCAGGCCGTTGTACAGGCCCAGCACGTGCTGCATGACCTGGGGCCAGCGCACCTCGCCATGCGCCCAGCCAGCCGTGCGTTCGATTTCCCGCTGGGCATACGCCACCATCTCGGCCTCCACGGCTTCGCGGGTCAGGCCGTCCGTGCGGGGCCCGAGGCCGAACAGACGCTCATCCCACTCGGCCATCATCCAGGGCGTGTGATACGCCGCGCGGCCCACCATCACCCCGTCCAGCGCAACGCCATCCAGCACCGCCCCTGGCTCCAACTGCGCCACACAGACGTCGTTGTCCGCCAGACCGCCATTGAGCACGATCACCAGATCAGGAAAATCGCGCTTGAGCTGGTGCACCACGTCGTAGCGCAGCGGCGGGATCTCGCGGTTCTCCTTCGGGCTCAGACCCTTGAGCCAGGCGTTGCGTGCATGCACGATGAAGACCTTGCAGCCTGCCTGGGCCACCGTGCCGACAAAGTCACGGACGAAGTCATAAGACTCGTTCTGGTCAATGCCGATGCGGTGCTTGACCGTGATCGGCATGGCGGGGTCGCCCCCGCTTGCATCCAGCATCGCGCGAACGCAATCGGCGACAAGCGCGGCCTCGTTCATCAGGCAGGCACCGAAGGCGCCCCGCTGCACGCGCTCGCTGGGACAGCCACAGTTCAGATTGACTTCGTCGTAGCCGAACTGCGCGGCCAGCTTCACGCAATGCGCCAGGTCGGCCGGCTCGCTGCCACCCAGTTGCAAGGCCACCGGGTGCTCCGCCTCGTTGTACTCAAGGAAACGATGCAGCTGGCCATACACCAACGCGCCGGTGGTGATCATCTCGGTGTAGAGGCGCGAATGCGGGCTCAGCAACCGATGGAAATAGCGACAGTGGCGGTCCGTCCAATCGAGCATCGGGGCCACGCAGGCGCGCCAGGGAGAAAGATCGGACACGGGGCGCGGAGAGGGATGGGCTTCCATGGTGGCGGAGGGAACGGTGGGGGCAGCGGCTGCGGGGAGCGTGAATGGTACCTGCCCTGCCCGTCCGCCACCCGGCAGCCTTGCTTGCCCTCGCTATGAAGACCCCCTCCGCGGCGCCATCACTCGCTGATCGGGTCGTGCAGATCGCGCAAGGGATGCGCGTAAGCCGGCCACACCGCCTCGAAAAACGCTTCGACCATCGTCGGAGCAACCTCTGCCACCGAAGGCGGATTCCAGCGCGGCGCGTGGTCCTTGTCGACCACCAGTGCGCGGACGCCTTCCACCGTCTCGCTGGCCGCCCCCGTCCGAATCTGGAAACAGTGCCGCACCATGGTGCGCTCCATGCGGAACACCTCGGCCAGCGGCATGCTGCGGGCCCGGCGAATCTGCTCCAGCGTCACGCCCATCATCAAGGGCGAATGGCCGGCCATGTGCTTCAGCGTTTCGGCAGCCCAGTCGTCGCCGGCGTCCCGGGCGGCCTCGAGCGAGGCCACGATGTCCTGCAGCGTCCGCCCCTCGAAATGCCGCTCGATGTCGTCCAGGCGGGCCGTCACGGTGGCCTCGGGCAGGTGCGTCAGTGGGTGCAAGTCCGCGTGCGCGCGCAGGCGGTCCATCAGTTCCGCACCGGAGCGCACGTCTGCCTGTTCGCGCAACGCTGCCAGCAGCGACGGCAGGCACGCCGAGTCGGCATGCACGTCGGCGAGGCCGAGCGTCAACGCATCCGTCACGTGCAGATGCGGCCCCACCACCCCGAGGTACTCCCCCACATGCCCTGTCAGACGCGACAGGAAATGGCCGCCGCCGACATCGGGAAACAGACCGATGCGCGTCTCCGGCATGGCCATGCGCAAGCTCGCCGTGGCCACGCGAAGATCGCAGGCCTGTGCCAGCCCCATGCCGCCCCCCATGGTGATGCCGTCCATCCATGCCACCGTCGGCTTGGGAAACACGTGCAGGAGGTGGTCCAGCGCGTACTCTTCGGTGAAGAAATCCTCCAGGGCCGCGTTGCCTGCCAGCGCCGCATCATGCATGAACCGGATGTCGCCGCCCGCGCAAAAGTGCGTGGCTGCAGGCTTGCCCTCCGTGGCGGGCCGGGTCGCCCCCTTCAGGAGAACGACCAGGACATCGGGATCCTGGGCCCAGCCGCGCAGCACGGTCGTCAGCTCCCGCACCATCTCGAGCGTGAGCGCGTTGAGCGCCTTTGGCCGGTTCAGGGTGATGACCCCCAGTCCGCCCACCACTTCCGTCAAAATCGGGCTGTTCGAACCCATGGCGTCGTGCACCTCCTGCTTCAGGCGCAGACCATCTGCCCCCGGGAAAGCAAAAGGATAGCCGAACGCGCTCAGCCCATCCGCGCCAGAATGCGCTCGATGTTGCGCTCGGCAAAAGCGGTGACGGACAGAGCGGGGTTGGCGACCAGCGAGTCCGGAAACAGCGAGGCATCCATCACGTACATCCCAGGGCACCCCTTCACTTCGCCCACATCGGTGGTCGCCAGCCCGATCGGCACCCCGCCCAGGGGGTGATAGGTGGCGTTGTCGGCCACGGTGCGCCCGCCGAACCAACTGCGGTTGTAGGTGGCGCCGTTAACCCGATTGATCTTGTCGTAGATCGACCGGGCACTGGCGACGGGCTCGTCCTTCGCCGTGGACGACCAGTTCAGCACGGCCTGGCGCGTGCTGGCGTCGTACTGGAACGTACCGAGTTCCGGCGTTCGCGTCATGGTGATGTGGGCCGTGCTGAACTGCTCCACACCCAGCGGTATCGCGATGTTCATCGAATAGGCCTGCTGCCCACGGTGATCACTTGCATCGATCCCCGTCACCGGCAAAACCGAGTTCTTGCTGCCAGTCGGCGTGTACACGTTGCGAACCATGAAGATCTCGCCGTTGGAACTCCAGCGCGTGCCGACGTGCTGGTTCAGTGTGGGCAGCGCGCCCGTCTCTCGTGCGCGAACCAGCAACTGCGTCGTGCCGATGCTGCCGCCCGCCAGAAAGAGCCGATCGCAACTGATCGCACGTGTGGCAAGCACCAAGCCGGTCACGTCGATCTGCCTGGTGGACACCACGTAACGCCCGTCGCCTCCACGGGTGATGTCGGTCACCTCGGTGAGCGGCTGGATGCGGACCAGCCCCGTGCCGACCGCCTCGGCCAGATAGGTCTTGTCCAGGCTGCGCTTGCCGTGGTTGTTGCCAAAACCACCTTCAGCACCCAGCGCCGACTTCGGCACCAGCCCGGCTTCTTCCTGCTCCATGTAGGCCATGTCATACCCGGAATCCAGCGTGCGCCACGGGAAACCCGCCTTCGCGGCCTGGGCGCATGCCACCCTGGCATAGCGGTGGTATTCGCTTGCCTGGTAGTAGCCCGGGCGGATCCGGTTGGCACCGAGGCTGGCCAGGGCCCGGGGGTAATAGACGCGATAGAGTTCGTCCACGTCGATGCTGGAGGGCAGGATGCGTTGCAGCGTTTCCCGGTAGGGTGTGATCAACATGGCCAGGTTGACCAGGGACCCGCCGCCCACACCCCGGCCCATGTAGACGTCCATGTTGGGCGAGGACACCACATCCAGGATGCCGGCGGCCACAGGCACCCGGAGCACGCAGCTGAGCGGGATCACCCCCGCAATGGTCGAGAACACCGCCGAGATGCGATCCTTGAACCACATCGCCCGGTCGTCCGGCGAAAACGGTCGGCAAAACACCTTCCCATCCTTGCCCGGCGTGTTCCACAGACGCCCCATTTCGAGCATGGTCACACGGTGTCCCGCCTGCGCCAGGCGCAGCGCCGTCACGGCGCCACCGTACCCCGTGCCGACCACCAGATTGGGCACGTGCTCATCGGCCTGCGCCGCGTAGGCGCCCTCCGCCATCCACCCGGCGAGGGCCGCGGCACCCGGCATGACCCGGGTTGCCGCCACACGGGCCGGCAAGGCGACACTGGCCAGGCCCCACTGCCCTCCTACGGCCAGCACCCGTTGACCCCAGGCACGGCGGTTCATGTTCTTCATCGCGTCAAGCTCCAGCAGATTTCACGACTGACATGCCGGCGATGTTAGAAAAAAGGCCCGCCGGCAGCATTTGCCGTGCGGGCCATCTGTTGGCTTTGCCTGCGCCTCCCGGGAAAGTCCCGGGGGCATAAGCTGATCCCCGATCAGGCGTTCGCTTCGCGCGAAGCGCGCTTGCGATCGTGCTCCTTGAGGTGGCGCTTGCGCAGGCGGATCGACTTCGGCGTGATCTCGACCAGTTCGTCGTCGTCGATGAAGTCGACACCGTACTCCAGCGTCAGCTCGATCGGCGGCGTGATCTTGATCGCGTCTTCCTTGCCCGAGACACGGAAGTTGGTCAGCTGCTTGGTGCGGGTGGCGTTCACCACCAGGTCGTTCTCGCGGCTGTGGATGCCGACGATCATGCCTTCGTAGACCGGGTCGTTCGCCTTCACGAACATGCGGCCACGGTCGTCCAGCTTGCCCAGGGCGTAGGTGAAGATTTCGCCGTCGTCCATCGAGATCAGCACGCCGTTCTTGCGGCCGCCGATTTCACCCTTGTGGGCTTCGTAGCCGTCGAAGATCGACGAGATCAGGCCAGAGCCGCGGGTCAGGTTCAGGAACTCGTTGCTGAAACCGATCAGGCCACGGGCCGGAATACGGTACTCGAGGCGCACGCGGCCACGGCCGTCCGGCTCCATGTTCAGCATTTCGCCCTTGCGCAGGCCCAGCGCCTGCATCACGCCGCCCTGGTGGACTTCTTCCACGTCGGCGGTCACCAGCTCCATCGGCTCGGACTTCACGCCGTCGATGTCCTTGAACATCACACGGGGCTTGGACACGGCCAGCTCGTAGCCTTCGCGGCGCATGTTTTCCAGCAGGATGGTCAGGTGCAGTTCACCGCGGCCACAGACCTCGAAGACGCCGTCTTCGTCGGTTTCCTTCACGCGCAGGGCCACGTTGTGTTGCAGTTCCTTCTGCAGGCGGTCCCAGATCTGGCGGCTGGTCACGAACTTGCCTTCACGGCCGGCCAGCGGCGACGTGTTCACGCAGAAGTTCATAGTCAGCGTGGGCTCGTCCACCTTCAGCATGGGCAGCGGCTGCGGGTTGGCCGGGTCGGTCACGGTCACGCCGATGCCGATGTCCTCGATGCCGTTGATCAGCACGATGTTGCCCGGGCCGGCTTCCGTCACCTGCACGCGGTCCAGACCCTGGAAGGTCAGCACCTGGTTGATGCGGCCCTTGATGGTCTTGCCACCGGGGCCTTCCATCACGACCACGTCCTGACCCGGCTTGGCCGTGCCCTGGCTGATGCGGCCCACGCCGATGCGGCCCACGAACGACGAGTAGTCCAGCGCCGAGATCTGCAGCTGCAGCGGGGCAGCCGGGTCGCCCTTCTGCGGCGGCACGTGCTTCAGGATGGTGTTGAACAGGGCCGACATGTCGGGGCCCCATTGCGCGCCCGGCTCGCCTTCTTCCAGCGAGGTCCAGCCGTTGATGCCCGAGGCGTACACCACAGGGAAGTCCAGCTGCTCGTCGGTCGCACCCAGCTTGTCGAACAGGTCGAAGGCGGCGTTGATCACGGCATCGGGCTTGGCGCCCGGCTTGTCGACCTTGTTCACCACGACGATGGGCTTCAGACCCAGGGCCAGCGCCTTCTTGGTCACAAAGCGCGTCTGCGGCATCGGGCCTTCCTGGGCGTCGATCAGCAGCACCACGCCGTCGACCATCGACAACGCGCGTTCGACTTCACCGCCGAAGTCCGCGTGGCCCGGGGTGTCAACGATGTTGATGTGCGTGCCTTCCCAGCTCACGGCGCAGTTCTTGGCCAGGATGGTGATGCCACGCTCACGTTCGATGGCGTTGTTGTCCATCACCGTGTCGACGATCTTCTCGTGCTCGGCGAAGGTGCCAGACTGGCGCAGCAGCTGGTCGACCATCGTGGTCTTGCCATGGTCAACGTGGGCGATGATCGCGATGTTGCGAATAGGAGTGCTCATAGAAAGCTCACAAAGGTCGGATTCAGGGTGCCACAGCGAGGTCGGACGCGGGGGCGGGACGATGCATGAGCACCATGCCCTGCACCTCGGCCGGACTCAGCAGGCGGGTGGGGATCAGTTCGCCGCCCTGGATGTGGGCACTGCCCAGCAACACACGGCGGGCGGCGTCTGCGGGCGCCGCGGGATGGGGCCCGTACACACGCACCTGCGGTGCATCGGGCAGCTTCGTTCGCCGGCGCAGACCGGTGAGGAAACGGGTGGCGTCCTGCTCATTGAGCAACACGTCGGGCCAGTCGGCCAACAGCACGTCGGCGGGCTGCAGCAATGCATCGCGCCCGGACTCGTCCAGCGCGGCCAGCTCGTCGAGCGTGACCGCACCGTCCAGCGTCACGCCCCCACTGCCCGTGCGACGCAGGCCGATCAGGTGGGCACCACAGCCGAGATGCTCACCGATGTCCTGTGCCAGGGTGCGAATGTAGGTGCCTTTGCTGCAACGCACGTCGACCTCCAGCACGCCATCTTCACAGCGCAGGATGTCGATGCCGTGAATCGTCACGCGGCGGGCCGCACGTTCGATCTCGACGCCTTCACGGGCGTACTCGTACAGCGCGCGCCCCTCGTGCTTCAGCGCCGAGTGCATGGGCGGAATCTGGTCGATCTCGCCGGTGAACGCAGCGCAGGCCGCCGCCACGCGATCCGGTGCCGTCATGCCGGGCGTCACCTCGCGTGTGGACACGACCTCGCCCTCGGCGTCGCCGGTCGTCGTGACGACACCCAGCTTCACCGTGGCGGTGTAGCGCTTGTCGGCATCCAGCGACACCTGCGAGAACTTGGTG
>JAJUHM010000152.1 GCA_029279925.1 Aquabacterium olei | reverse complement strand
CTGGCGCGCGCGCTGGTGGGCGAAGAGTTGGCTGTCGAAGCCGACCTGATGTGCACCGTGCGCAAGGTGGCCTGAGCGCCATGGCGAGCATCCACCCGACCGCCATCGTCGATCCGAAGGCCCAGCTGGCCGACTCGGTGACGGTGGGGGCGCACACGCTGATCGGCCCGAACGTGCGCATCGGCGAGGGCACCAGCGTGGGGCCCCACTGCGTGATCGAGGGCCACACCACGATCGGCCGCGACAACCGCATCTACCAGTTCGCCTCGCTGGGCGCCGACCCTCAGGACAAGAAGTACAAGGGTGAGCCCACGCAGCTGATCATCGGTGACCGCAACACCATCCGCGAGTTCACCACGTTCAACACGGGCACGGTGCAGGACAAGGGGCTGACTCAGATCGGCCACGACAACTGGATCATGGCCTATGTGCACGTGGCACATGACTGTGTCATCGGCGACCACAACGTGATTGCCAATGCGGTGCAGTTTGCCGGCCATGTGCTGGTGGGCAACCATACGCTGATCGGCGGCATGAGCGGCATCCACCAGTTCGTGCGCATCGGCGACTTCGCCATGCTGGGCTTCCAGACCCGGCTGTCGCAAGACCTGCCGCCGTTCACGGTGGCCGCGGGCAACCCGGCTGAAGTACAGAACGTGCACCAGGAAGGGCCCCGTCGCAAGGGCTATTCCGCAGAGCGCCTGAGCCTGCTCAAGCAGGTGCACAAGGTGCTGTTCCGCCGTGGCCTGACGCTCGAAGCGGCCAAGGCAGAAATTGCCGCGCTGCGCGGCCAGCAACCCGACGCCGATGCCGACATCGACAACATGCTGACCTTCCTGGCCTCGGCCAGCCGGGGCATCGTGCGTTGATGCAGCGGGGATCGGGGGAGGGCGCATGACCCGCATTGCCATGGTGGCCGGAGAGGCCTCCAGCGACCTGCTCGGTTCCCTGCTGCTGGGCGGGCTCAAGCAGCGCTGGCCCGATCTGCAGGCGGTGGGCATCGGCGGCCCGCGGTTGACCGAGCTCGGTTTCGACGCCTGGTGGCCGAGCGACAAGCTGGCCGTGCATGGTTTCAACCTGGAGTTGCTGCGCCGTTTTCGGGAGATCTGGAACATCCGCCAGGCGATCGGTGACCGCTTGCTGGCCGACCGTCCCGATGTCTTCATCGGGGTCGATGCACCGGATTTCAACCTCGGCCTGGAGGCCCGGCTGAAAGCGGCCGGCGTCAAGACGGTGCACTTCGTCAGCCCGTCGATCTGGGCCTGGCGGGGCGGGCGCATTGACAAGATTCACCGCTCGGTGGACCACATGCTGTGCCTGTTCCCGTTCGAGCCGGCGCTGTACCACGCCAAGGGCATCGGGGCGAGCTTTGTCGGCCATCCCTTGGCCGACACCATCCCGCTGACCCCGCCGCGTGCCGAGGCACGGACGAAGCTTGGCATCGGCGCAGACACGCCTTTGGTGGCTGTGCTGCCTGGCAGTCGTCGGGGTGAGATCCGCTACATTGCGCCCACTTTCCTGGCCACCGTGGCTGTGCTGGCGCGTCAGCGGCCCGACCTGCGTTTCGTCCTGCCTATGGCACCGGGCCTCCGCGGCATGATCGAGCCGCTGGTGCGCGAGCACTGCCCCGACGCACCGCTGACTCTGCTGGAGGGCCAGTCGCATGACGCGCTGGCCGCCTGTGACGTCACGCTGATTGCCTCGGGCACGGCCACGCTGGAGGCCGCCCTGTTCAAGCGGCCGATGGTGATCGCCTACCGGATCAGCACCCTGAGTTGGCACATCATGCGTCACATGGGTTATCTGCCCTGGGTGGGCCTGCCCAACATCCTGGCGCGCGAGTTCCTGGTGCCTGAACGGCTCCAGGATGCGGCCGAGCCGATGCAGTTGGCGCGAGACGTGCTGGACTGGTTCGATCAGCCGGCGCGTGCCGCCGCGGTCCAGCAGCGCTTTCTGGAGCTTCATCACACTTTGCGCCGTGACACGGCGCGGGCAGCCACCGATGCGATCGCTCAGGTCATCGAAGCGCGCTGAGCCGCAGCCCGAGGGCCAACTCGATCTGCTGTTGGCCGTGCCCGTCACCGGGTTGCTGGCCGGCGTGGACGAAGCGGGGCGTGGCCCGCTGGCCGGGCCTGTGGTCGCGGCCGCCGTCATCCTCGACGAGTTGCAGCCCATTTCTGGTCTGAACGATTCGAAGAAGCTGACCGCCCGTGCGCGTGAGCGCCTCTTCGACGAGATCCGGGCCAAAGCGCTGTGCTGCTGTATCGCCGAGGCCAGTGTCGAGGAGATCGACCGGCTCAACATCCTGCACGCGACCATGCTCGCGATGAAACGGGCGGTGGAGGGGCTGCGCCTGCGTCCGGCCCTCGTGCAGGTCGATGGCAACCGCGTGCCGCCGCACCTTGGGGTTCCGGCCCAGGCCATCGTCAAGGGCGACGCCAAGGTACAGGCCATCTCGGCCGCATCCATCCTGGCAAAAGTGCACCGGGACCGCCTGTGCGAGACACTGCACGCAGCCTACCCCGAGCATGGTTTCGATGCGCACAAGGGCTACCCGACGCCCGAACACCTGGCCGCCTTGCAGCGCCACGGTGCAACGCCTGCGCACCGACGCAGCTTCGCACCCGTGCGATTGGCGCTGAGCGAAGGCCGGATGGCGGTGTCGCCGGCCGTTGCGCTGCCGCTTGACCTTCCTCCTTCCCTGATTGCCGACGGCCAGCCTGCGGCCTGAGGCGGTAACCCCAACGCCAGCCCATGAGCCACGCTGACCGAGCCGGCGCCCGTTCGCCGCAAAGCGTCACTTCACGTGACAACCCCTTGATCCAGCGCCTGCGCAAGCTGAGCCAGGACGCCGGTGCGTACCGGAAGCTGGGTGAAATCTGGCTGGAAGGCGACCACCTGTGCGATGCAGCCGTGCGGCGGCAGACCCCGGTGGATCTGGCCGTGGTCGCCGACTCGGCGTGGCTGGGGGAGCATGGCACCGCGGCCGGCGGCGACCCCCAGGCGAGCAGACTGACCGCGCTTGCAAAGAGGGCGCAGCGTGTGGTGGTGGTGCCTGAAGCCCTTTGGCGGCAGTTCACCGGTCTTGAGTCGCCGGCGCGGATCGGCTTTGTCATCGCCCGGCCCGACTCGGTGCCGTTGCGCGCTGGCGTGCCGACGGTGGTGTTGGACCGAGTGCAGGACGCTGGCAACGTCGGCAGCATCCTGCGCAGCGCATCGGCACTGGGCGTTCAGCAGGTGGTGGCCATCAAGGGCACCGCGGCCCTTTGGTCGCCGAAGGTGTTGCGCGCGGGGATGGGGGCGCACTTCGCGCTCCATCTGGTCGAACAGGTCGAGGCGGACGCGCTGGGGGCCCTGCAATTGCCCCTGGTGGCGACGAGCTCGCATGCCGACCATACGCTGCCGCAGGCGCCACTGCCTGTGCCGTGTGCCTGGGTCATGGGACATGAGGGGCAGGGCGTGGCGCCCGCGCTGATGCAGCAATGTGCGATGACCGTGTCGATTCCTCAGCCCGGCGGGGAGGAATCCTTGAACGTGGCGGCAGCGGCCGCCATCTGTCTGTACGAGTCTTTGCGTCGCACTGCGTAAATTGCCTTGAAGTGCGAATTGTTCGCATTTACAATGCAGAAATGGAATGGACGCTCAAGCCCGGTCACGAATCGAGTCTGCCTGAATGCGATGGCGGGCAGGAGGCCGACGCCGCGCCGTCTGCCGACACCCCTCGAATGTTTGACAGCCAGGCGCTGTTCCGCGGTGCGCGGGTGCTGCACATTCAACACGAAGGCACCACCTACCAGCTGCGCCTGACCCGGCTGGGCAAGCTGATCCTGACGAAGTGACGGCCGCGCGCCGCGCCGGAGGTGCTTCTACCCCGGCGGCAGCGTGGGCTCCGGTGGCCCGTACAATGCAACATAACACGGCGCCTGTCGCCGTTCGCGTGTATTGAATGGAGGAATCATGGACCGCTCACTCAAACCCATCGACGTTGTCTACGGCAACGGCTCGCTGAGCGCCCAGCGCCAGCGTGTGCTGCGCAACACCTATGCGCTGCTCGCCCTTTCCATGGTGCCCACGGTGTTGGGGGCCTGGCTGGGCGTCAGCATGGGCTTTACCTTCTTCGCCGGCAGCCCGCTGCTGGCCTTCGGGGTGTTCATGGCCGTGGCATTCGGCTTTTTCTTCGCCATCGAGAAGTTCAAGGACTCGGGTGTCGGCGTGCTGCTGTTGCTCGGCTTCACGTTCTTCATGGGCCTGATGCTGTCGCGGCTGATCGGCGCGGTGCTCGGCCTGTCGAACGGCGCCCAGCTGATCGGCGTCGCCTTCGGTGGCACGGCGGCCGTGTTCGCGGCCATGGCGACACTGGCTTCGTCCATCAAGCGCGACCTGTCCGGCATGGGCAAGTGGCTCTTCGTCGGCATGCTGGTGACGCTGGTGGCGGCCGTGGCCAACATCTGGCTGCAGATGCCCGCGCTGATGCTGGCCGTGTCGACCCTGATGGTCGGTGTGTTCTCGGCCTTCATCCTGTACGACCTGAAGCGCATCATGGACGGCGGCGAGACAAATTACGTCACCGCCACGCTGTCCATCTACCTGAGCATCTACAACGTGTTCTCCGCGCTGCTGCAGCTGCTGGGCATCCTGGGCGGCAGCGACGACTGATCGACGCCGCACCGCGGCATCCGGGCCGAAACCGAAAAGGGCCGCACGCACACGCGTGGCGGCCCTTTTTCATGGAGGCAGGCGCCTGGGTGAGGAGGCGCCGGTCAGTACTCGTCGCCGCCGACGTAGGTGCCCGGTGCCAGGTTCTCGAAACGGGTGTTGGCCTTCAGGAAGGCGAGGTGCACAGCGCCCACAGGGCCGTTACGCTGCTTGCCGATGATGATCTCGGCCATGCCCTGCAGCTTCGACTCGCGGTTGTAGTACTCGTCCCGGTAGATGAACATGATGACGTCGGCGTCCTGCTCGATGGCGCCGGATTCGCGCAGGTCGGACATCATGGGGCGCTTGTCCGGTCGGGTTTCGACCGAGCGGTTCAACTGCGACAACGCGATCACCGGGCACTGCAGTTCTTTCGCCAGCGCCTTCAGGCCCCGCGAGATTTCACCGATCACGGTGGCGCGGTTCTCTTCGTTGCCGCCGGAGCCGCTCATCAGCTGCAGGTAGTCGATGATGATCAGGCCCAGCGTGCCGCCGAACTGACGTGCCAGGCGGCGGGCGCGGGCCCGCAGTTCATTGGGCGAGAGGCCCGGGGTCTCGTCGATGAAAACGTTGGCCGTACGCAGCTTCTCGACGGTTTCGCTCAGGCGGCTCCACTCGTCGTCCGTCAGGCGGCCGGTGCGGAGGTTCTGCTGGTTGATGCGGCCGATGGAGCCGACCATACGCAAAGCCAGCTGGGAGGCGCCCATTTCCATCGAGAACACGGCGACCGGCAGGCCTTCGTTGACCGCCACGTTCTCGCCGATGTTCAGCGCGAAGGCGGTCTTGCCCATCGAAGGGCGAGCCGCCAGGATGATCAGGTCGCCTTTCTGGAGGCCAGCCGTCATCTTGTCCATCTCGATGAAGCCGGTGCGCACGCCAGTGACGTCTTCGGAGCCGTTGTCGGCCAGCTCGGTCACGCGGTCAAGCAGGTCGACGACCAGGCCATCCATCGAGTGAAAGCCTTGTTTGCTCTTGTTGCCTTCCTCGCCGATCTTCATGATCTTGGCCTCGGCCTCGTCGAGGATGTCCGACACCGAGCGTCCGCTCGGGTTGAAGGCGTTGGTGGCGATCTCGTCGCTGACGGTGACGAGTTTGCGCAGCACGGCGCGTTCGCGCACGATCTCGGCGTAGCGGCGCATGTTCGCAGCGCTGGGTACCGACTGGGCGAGGGCGTTCAGGTAGGCCAATCCGCCGACGTCCGAGCCTTTGCCGGACATCTGCAGCTGTTCGAACACGGTGATCACGTCCGCCGGCCTGGAGGCGTTCACGAGCTGCTGGATGGCCGTGAAGATCAGCTGGTGTTCGTGGCGATAGAAGTCGCTTTCGCTCAGCAGGTCTGAGGCCCGGTCCCAGGCACTGTTGTCCAGCAGCAGACCGCCCAGAACGCTTTGTTCGGCCTCGATGGAGTGCGGCGGGACGCGCAGTTTGGCGATCTCGTCGCTCGGGATGCGGGTGTCGTTCGACGCGTTGGAGGAGGGAAACACAGCGGCCATGGCGCAATGATAAGTGGGGGAGCGTCGCGGTGCATGCGCGTGATGCGGTCGTCGCGCGCGATGGTGGCCCCCGGGTGTGGACAACGCTGTGGGTAAGCCTGTGCACGGGCTGGGGGCGTCCTGAGGATGACCTGTGTGTCGCGGTGGACAAGTCGACCCGTCAGAATGAACAAAGCCGGCATCAGCCGGCTTTGTCGTGGCGCAGTCAGGGGTGGCCCTGGCTGTGCGATGGGCGCGAAGCGATCAGACGGTTTCGCCGACCACAGCCACGGTCACGTCGACCACCACATCGGTGTGCAGGGCGACGGACACCGGGTGCTCGCCCACGGTCTTCAGCGGGCCGTTCGGCAGACGGATCTGCTGCTTGGCCACGTCGAAACCAGCGGCCTTCAGGCCATCGGCGATGTCGTGGTTGGTGACGGAGCCGAACAGACGGCCGTCCACACCAGCCTTCTGGCTGATGGAAACGGTCTTGCCACCCAGCTTCTCGCCGACGGCCTGAGCGGCGGCCAGCTTCTCGGCCTGAGCCTTTTCGAGCTCGGCGCGGCGGGCTTCGAATTCGGCCACGGCCTTTTCAGTGGCACGACGGGCCTGCTTGGTCGGGATCAGGAAGTTACGGGCGTAGCCGTCCTTGACCTTGACCACATCACCCAGGTTGCCCAGGTTGGCGACTTTTTCGAGGAGGATGATTTGCATGACAGGGACTCCTTAGACGCGGTGCTGATCGCTGTAGGGCAGCAGGGCCAGGAAGCGAGCGCGCTTGATGGCGGTGGTCAGCTGACGCTGGTAGATCGCGCGCGTGCCGGTCAGGCGAGCGGGGATGATCTTGCCGTTTTCAGCGATGAAGTCGCGCAGGGTGTCGACGTCCTTGTAGTCGATCTGTTCGACGCCAGCGACGGTGAAGCGGCAGAAGCGCTTGCGGCGGAACAGCAGGGATTGCGTGTTGCGCTTGCCCTTGCGGTCTTTGGAGAACTTGCCGTTCTTGGAGCGGGGAGCAGCCATGATGACCTCTCAGTATCCGAATGGATGTTTAAACGATGTCGTTGAGTTCGGTGATGTGAAGCAGCACACCTCGTCCGTTGCGCGGCGCCCCGAGGAAGCCGGTGATGCCGATGGGCACACCGGTGTCCTGCCGGTTCAAGCGATTGGCGATGTCGCCAAGCGCCAGGGCCTTCAACTCCAGCTTGACCTTGCGAGTCTGCTGGGCTTCCGTCACCTCGGATTCGTGTTCGAGCACGAGGTCGAGGGCGGGGAGGCCGGCGGGGGTGTATCGCAGCGCCTTGCGCTCGATGATCTTGGCGGACAGCAGGACGTGGTTCATGTCGTGCAGTGCCCGCGCAGACCCCGATCGCGGGGACGCGGTGCCTGGATGCCTTGCGGCATCAATCAGGCAGCGGCTTGCTCCTGAGCGGCCTTGCGGGCCTCTTCACGCTCAACTTGCTTCATCATCACGGAAGGAGCGGTCTCGGCCTTGTCCTTCTGCACGGTCAGGTGACGCAGCACGGCGTCGTTGAACTTGAAGCCGGTTTCGATTTCAGCCAGGGTTTCCTTGCTGATTTCGACGTTCAGGCACAGGTAGTGCGCCTTGGCCAGCTTGTTGATCTGGTAAGCCAGCTGACGGCGGCCCCAGTCTTCAACGCGGTGCACCTGGCCACCGTTGGTGGTGATCAGGGTCTTGTAGCGCTCCAGCATGGCCGGAACCTGTTCGCTTTGATCCGGGTGGATCAGCACGATGATTTCGTAGTGACGCATGGAAACTCCTTGTGGATTCCAGTTGATGGAAGCCGTCGCGAAGCGTCAAACCCGCTGACGGCAAGGGCTGCGT
>JAJUHM010000151.1 GCA_029279925.1 Aquabacterium olei | reverse complement strand
GTCGATCTCAACCTGGACCGGGATGACCTGGCGAGCACGCCGGTCTACTTCGGTGGGCCGGTGCAGACGGAGCGCGGCTTCGTGCTGCACGAAAGCCTGGACGAGGAGGGCGGGCATTACAGCTCGTCCATGAAGATCGAAGGCGGGCTGGAGATGACCACCTCGCGCGACGTGCTGGAGGCCATTTCCAATGGCGCAGGCCCGCGCAAGGTCTTCATCACGCTGGGTTATGCCGGCTGGAGCGCCGGCCAGCTGGAAGACGAGATCTCCCGCAACGGCTGGCTGACCGCCCCGGCCGATCCGGACATCATCTTCGATGCCCCGGTCGAGGAGCGCTACGACCGCGCCCTGTCGCTGCTGGGCGTCGACCGTCATTTCCTGATGGGCGAGGCCGGGCACGCATGAGCGGTCAGGCCACAGGCCCCGCGCGGGGCCAACAGGGCGTCGCCGCAGGCGGCGTCCAGACGTTTCTCGCCTTCGACTACGGACTCAAGCGGGTCGGCGTCGCCACGGGCAACTCCTACACCCGCCAGGCCCAGCCGCTGCGCACCATCGCGGCCGAAGGGGTAGCTCGGTTCGAGCAGATCGCGGCGCTCGTGGCCGAGTGGCAGCCTCACGCGCTCGTCATCGGTGTGCCCTACCATCCCGACGGCGCCGAGCACGACAATACCGTGCGTGCGCGCAAGTTCGGCCGTCAGCTGAGCGGGCGCTTCCACCTGCCGGTGCACGAGGTCGACGAGCGCTATTCCACGACCGAGGCCATCGCCGGGGGCGCACGCGACCTGGATGCCGCCTCGGCCGCCATCCTGTTGCAGCAGTTCTTCAACGACCTTTCTTCCCGCACGGAGCAGCCCACGTGAGCGCCACCACCCCGTCCCTGACCCTCGACGCCGAGGCCTTGTACACCAGCCTGCTGGCCGGGGTGCGCCGCCTGGTCACGCCCGACACCGTGCTGGTGGGCGTGTGGTCGGGCGGGGCCTGGCTGGCCGAGCGCCTGCAGAAGGACCTGGGCCTGGCCGTGCCGCATGGCGTGATCTCGTCGGCCCTGCACCGCGATGACTTCGGCTCGCGCGGCATGGCCCTGGGCAAGGATGCCACCCACCTGCCGTTCGAGGTCGAGGGCCGCCACATCCTGCTGATCGACGACGTGATCTACACCGGCCGCACCACCCGCGCCGTGATCAACGAGCTGTTCGACTTCGGCCGCCCCGCCAGCGTGACGCTGGCCGTGCTGGTCGACCGAGGAGGGCGCCAGCTGCCCTTCGAGCCGGCGCTGTCTGCCGCCCGCATCACGCTGCCCGACAGCGAGCGTGTCGCCTTGGTCCGCGACGACAACGGCCGCTTCCAATTCCATTTCGAGAGGGTTTGATGACCATCCGTAGACCCCAACGCAACCCGCAGCTCAACAGCAACGGGGAGCTGATCCACCTGCTGTCGACCGAAGGCCTGCCCAAGGCCATCATCCACCAGATCCTGGACACGGCCGAGCAGTTCCTGAGCGTCAACGACCGCGAGGTCAAGAAGGTGCCTTTGCTGCGCGGCAAGAGCGTGTTCAACCTGTTCTTCGAGAACAGCACCCGCACCCGCACCACCTTCGAGATCGCGGCCAAGCGCCTGTCGGCCGATGTCATCAACCTCGACATCGCGCGTTCGTCGGCGTCGAAGGGTGAGAGCCTGCTCGACACCATCGCCAACCTGAGCGCCATGGCCGCCGACATGTTCGTCGTGCGCCATGCCGAATCCGGTGCGCCCTACCTGATCGCCCAGCACGTGGCACCCCATGTGCACGTGGTCAACGCCGGCGACGGTCGCCATGCGCACCCCACGCAGGCGCTGTTGGACATGTACACGATCCGGCACTACAAGAAGGACTTCACCAACCTCACGGTGGCCATCGTCGGCGACATCGTGCACTCGCGCGTGGCCCGCTCCAACATCCACGCGCTGACCACGCTGGGCGTGCCCGAGGTGCGTGTGGTCGGCCCGCGCACGCTGGTGCCCGGTGACCTGCGCGAGATGGGCGTGCGCGTGTGCCACAGCATGGAAGAAGGCATCAAGGATGCCGACGTCGTCATCATGCTGCGCCTGCAGAACGAGCGCATGAACGGCGGCATGCTGCCCAGCTCCGGCGAGTTCTTCAAAGAGTTCGGCCTGACCGAGGCCAAGCTGGCGCTGGCCAAGCCCGACGCCATCGTGATGCACCCCGGCCCCATCAACCGTGGGGTCGAAATCGACTCCGCCGTGGCCGACGGCAAGCAGAGCGTGATCCTGCCCCAGGTCACCTTCGGCATCGCCGTGCGCATGGCCGTGATGTCCATCCTGGCTGGAAACGAAGCATGAAGATCCTGATCAAGAACGGCCGTCTGGTCGACCCCGCTTCCGGCCTGGACCAGGTCGGTGACCTTGCCATCGCTGCGGGCCGCATCACCGCCATCGGCCAGGTGAATGCCGATTTCGCGCCCGACCGCACCATCGACGCTTCGGGCCTGATCGTGGCCCCTGGCCTGGTCGACCTGGCTGCACGCCTGCGCGAGCCCGGCTACGAGCACGAAGGCATGCTGGAAAGCGAACTGGCGGCCGCCGCGGCCGGTGGCGTCACCAGCGTGGTCTGCCTGCCCGACACCGACCCGGCGCTCGACGAGCCCGGCCTGGTCGAGATGCTCAAGCTGCGCGCCCGCAAGCTGAGCCGCTGCCGCCTGTTCCCGCTGGGCGCGCTCACCCGCGGCCTGAAGGGCGAGAACCTGACCGAGATGGCCGAGCTGCACGAAGCAGGCTGCGTCGGCTATTCGCAGGCCGAGGTGCCCATCCAGAACACCCAGGTCCTGCAGCGCGCGCTGCAGTACGCCGCCACCTTCGGCTACACCGTGTGGCTGCGCCCGAACGACGCCTGGCTGGGCAAGGGTGTGGCCGCCAGCGGCCCCGTGGCCACGCGCCTGGGCCTGTCCGGCGTGCCGGTGGCCGCCGAAACCATCGCCCTGCACACCATCATCGAACTGGCCCGCTCCACCGGTGCCCGGGTGCACCTGTGCCGCCTGTCGAGCGCCGCGGGCGTCGAACTGGTCCGCCAGGCCAAGGCCCAGGGCCTGCCGATCACGGCGGATGTCAGCATCAACTCGCTGATGCTGACCGACCTCGACATCGGCTACTTCAACCCGGCGATGCGGGTCAGCCCCCCGCTGCGCCAGGGCCGTGACCGAGATGCCCTGCGCGCCGCGCTCGCCGACGGCACGCTGGACGCGCTGGTGTCCGACCACACGCCGGTCAGCGAAGACGAGAAGACCCTGCCTTTCGGCGAAGCGGAGCCGGGTGCGACCGGTCTGGAGCTGCTGCTCAGCCTGGCCTTGAAGTGGGCTGGCGCCGACGAGCACGACACCCCCGATCCCGATCGCCTGCGTCGCGCGCTGGCGGCCGTGACACTCGGCCCGGTGAAGGTGCTGGGCGAAGCCATCGGCTCGCTGTCCAGCAGTGCGGGGCGGCTGGTGGCCGGCGGCGTGGCCGACGTGGTCGTGTTCGATCCGGCGGCCCGTTGGACCGTCCAGCCCGATGCCCTCGTCAGCCAGGGCAAGCACACGCCGTTCGCCTTCAAGGACACCGGCTTCCAGATGGCCGGGCGCGTGCGCCTGACCCTGGTGGCCGGGCAGGTGGCACACGAAGCGGCCGACGCCTGATGCGCTGCACCCCTGCGCGGTGGAGCCGGTCATGACCGTGCCTGCTCGTCCTTTGCCCGTGTCTCCCGCTCCCCGCATCACCGTGGTGGGGATGGCACTGGCGCCCTTGCGCTTGCTCGGCGTGCTCTGCCACGTGATGTGGGCTCTGCTGGTGGCGTTCACCGTGTGGAACCGCTACAGCGTCGCTCGTCGCCGTGCCTTCACCATCCGGTGGTCTGGCCGCCTGCTGGCGCTGCTTGGCGTGCGCCTGGCGGTGCAGGGCCAGGCCCGTCCGGGTGGCAAGCTGATCGTGGCCAACCATGTGTCGTGGCTGGACATCGTGGCCATCAACGCCACCGAGCCGTCGCGCTTCGTCTCCAAGGCGGAGGTCGGCCAATGGCCGGTTCTTGGGCGTCTGGTCACGGCGGCCGGCACGCTCTACCTCGTGCGTGAGCGCCGGCGGGACGCCATGCGGGTGCTCGGTTTGATGGCCAAGGCGCTGGGGGAAGGCGACACCGTCGCGGTGTTCCCGGAAGGCACCACCGGCACAGGCCACGGCGTGTTGCCGTTCCACCCGAATCTGTTCCAGGCCGCCATCGACGCCGATGTGATCGTGCAGCCCGTTGCGCTGCGCTTCAGCGACGTGACCCACGCCATCAGCCCGGCCACCGCCTACGTGGGCGACACCACGCTGCTGCAGTCCCTGTGGTGGGTGGTCACGGCCCGCGGCCTGACGGTGCACGTGCACGTGCTGCCCCCGATGCGGGTCACGCACGCCGACCGGCGCGCGCTGGCCGAGCAGGTCCAGGCCCTGGTTGAAGAGGCGGCGCGCCCTCCTCGCGGGTGACGGGAAAAAAAAACGAACGATCGTTCGAATCGGTGGCTTCTGTCACACCTCTTCGGAGTTTCACCTCTCAAGATCCGCTTCACAGTGGCGATACCGACATCACGCCTTGTTTCAAAAAGAAAGACAAGCGTCGTGTCGTCTCGCGGCCAGCCCGCGAGAGATCCACCCACCTCTCGTCACTGAGGAGCTACCCATGACTCACTTCAGGTTCGTCCGCCTGCCGGTCACCTTGGCCGTGCTTGCGGCCTGTGCCACGGCGCACGCCGACTACACCTCGCCGGACGGACAGTTCCGCCTGTCGGGCTTTGGTACCCTGGGGGCATCGCGCTCATCCACGAACGATGCGCTGTTCAACTACCCTGGCCAGGGTGGCGGCGCCGACAAGAAGGCCAGCCTGAACCCGGACAGCAAGATCGCGCTGCAGGGCACGTACAAGTTCACTCCCTCGCTGTCGGCCACGGCCCAGCTGATGATGAAGTACGACGCCGAGGGCGAGTACGTGCCGAACCCGGAATGGGTGTTTGCCAAGTGGCAACCCGCATCGGGCCTGAGCCTGCGGGCCGGTCGCATGGGCGCACCTTTCTTCATGGTGTCGGACTTCCGTGACGTGGGCTATGCCAACACCACGGTTCGCCCGAACCTGGACGTGTACGGGCAGGTGCCCGTGAGCTACTTCGACGGTGCCGACGCCGCCTACCAGATGGACGTCGGCAGCGTGACCGTGACGTCGACGGTGTGGGCCGGTAACGCGAAGTCGGACTTCGCCAGCGCCCTGCGCCGCAATGGCGCCGCGGTTCCTCCCACCGAGGTGCGCATCGACAACGCCGTCGGCCTGAACGTGCTGGCCGAGCTGTCGTCGGGTTACGCACTGCGTGTGGGCCACATGCAGGGCAAGCTGACGACCAAGTCGGCGCTGGCGCAGCAGCTGATCAACGGCGTGAGCCCCGCGCTGGCGGGGCCTGCAGCGGCTATTGCCCAGTCCGTGATCGACGCCGTGACCACCGACGACACCCGCGCGACCTTCAGCGGCATCGGCTTGACTGTCGACCGCGACAACGTCGTGGCCGCAGCCGAGTTCACCAAGCGCAAGGTGAAGAAGGGCTACATCGCCGACACCACGGGCTGGTATGTCCTGGGTGGCTATCGCATCGGTGCGTTCCTGCCCTATGTGTCGTTCTCCAAGCTCAAGGTCGATGACCCCAATGCCGCCATGCCGGCGGGGGCGGATGGCTTTGGGGCTGAGGTGGTTGGGGGCGTTCAAGGCATCCTGAACACCCAGAAGATCAGCCAGCGCACCACCAGCGTCGGCGTGCGCTGGGACGTGATGCGCAATGTGGCCCTCAAGGCCCAGTACGACCGCGTGAGCAAGCCTGCGAATTCCAACGGTTTGTTCCTGGTGGCCGATCCGGCCACGGCCTCGGGGCAGTCCTTCCTGAACAACAAGAAGGACGTCAATGTGTTCACGGTCTCGATGGACTTCGTGTTCTAAGCCGGAAGGGAGCAATCACATGACAACCAAGTTCACCCTTCAGACCCTGCTGGTCGCCGGCCTGCTGAGCGTGGCTCAGTTCGCCGCGGCCGAAGTCGCTGTGATCGTCAACCCCAAGAGCCCGCTGGCGTCCATGACCGCTGACCAGGTCTCGTCCATCTTCCTGGGCAAGAGCGCCACGCTGCCGTCCGGCGGCACGGCTGTCCCCACCGACCTGCCGGAATCGAGCGCGGTGCGTGACCAGTTCTACAGCAAGGCGGCCGGCAAGACCTCGGCGCAGGTGAAAGCGACCTGGGCGCGCTTGACTTTCTCCGGAAAGGCCACACCTCCGAAGGAACTGGGTAGCGCAGCCGACGTGAAGAAGTTCGTGGCGTCCAACCCGGACGCCATCGGCTACATCGAGAAGTCGGCGGTGGACGGCACCGTCAAGGTCGTTCTGACCATCGACTGATCCACCCGGTGACCGCCCCCGGCCTCTCCCCTGGCCGGGTGGCGGTCTCTTGTTCTTGGACAAGGACATTCCTGCAGGGGCCCCTACAATCTCTGGTCCCGCTGAAAGGTCCCTAGATGTCCGATTTCCTGTTTTCCGGCGCTCTGCACGATGGCCTCGTGCAGTGGGCCATTCACGGTTTGCTGAATGCCTCATGGTGGCAAATCGTGGCATTCACGCTCATCGTCACCCACATCACGATCGCTTCGGTGACGATCTTTCTGCATCGTGCACAGGCGCACCGGTCGCTGGACCTGCACGCGATCCCGTCGCATTTCTTCCGTTTCTGGCTGTGGCTGACCACCAGCACCGTCACCAAGCAATGGGTGGCCGTGCACCGTAAGCACCACGCCAAATGCGAGACCGCCGAAGACCCGCACAGCCCCGTCGCCCACGGCATCAAGAAGGTGCTGCTGGAAGGCCGTGAGCTCTACCGCGATGAGGCCCTGAAGGCCGAGACCCTCAAGAAGTACGGCCACAACACGCCGGACGACTGGCTTGAGCGCCACCTCTACACCCCGCGCAACAACTGGGGCCCGATCGCCATGCTGCTGATCGACCTGGCCCTGTTCGGCGCGATCGGCATCACCGTGTGGGCCGTCCAGATGCTCTGGATCCCGATCACCGCGGCCGGCATCATCAACGGCCTCGGCCACTGGTGGGGCTACCGCAACTTCGAGGCGCCCGATGCCTCCACCAACATCTCGCCCTGGGGCCTGATCATCGGTGGCGAAGAGCTGCACAACAACCACCACACCTACCCGACGTCCGCCAAGCTGTCGGTCAAGCCCTACGAGTTCGACATCGGCTGGGGCTACATCCGCGCGCTTGAGATCGTCGGTCTGGCCAAGGTGCGCAAGACCCCGCCGCGCCTGCAACTGGGCGACATCAAGCCCGTGGCCGATGCCAAGACCCTCGAAGCCATCGTGGCCAACCGCTACGAGCTCATGGCCGGCTATGCCCGCGAGGTGCGACGCGCCTGCCGTGCGGAGCTCGCCCGTCTGAAGGCGACCGGCGAAGAATCGGCAGCGGGCCAGCTGCAGCGCGTGCGTCACTGGATGCACCGCGATGTCGAGCAGATGCCCGAGGGCATGCCTCAGCAGGTCGCCGAGGCCCGCGCCGCCCACCCCAGCCTCGACAAGCTGATCGCCATGCGTGAAGAGCTGCGCGCTCTGTGGACCCGCACCAACGTCTCGGCCGAGCAGCTGGTCGCCGACCTCCAGAACTGGTGCCATCGTGCCGAGGAAAGCGGCATCCAGGCCCTGCAGGAGTTCTCTCGCAAGGTGCGCGCGGCGCACGCCTGAGGCTGCACGAACGGCGGCTCGGCTGGCTCAGGCCATGATGTTCAGCCCGCCGTCGATGTAATGCGTGGCGCCAGTCAGGTGCCGCGCCAGCGGGCTCGCCAGGTGCGCGCACGTCATGCCTACATCCAGGATGTCGACCGGCTCGCCCAGCGGGGCCTCCGCCACGGCGTGGGCCAGCAAGACATCGAACTCCTTCAGGCCTGATGCGGCCCGTGTCGCAATGGGACCGGGCGAGATCGCGTGCACGCGGATGCCCCGAGGGCCCAGCTCATAAGCC
>JAJUHM010000150.1 GCA_029279925.1 Aquabacterium olei | reverse complement strand
TGCTGCGTGTGCTGCAGGAAAAGGAGTTCGAGCGGGTGGGCGGCACGCAGCCCATCCGGGTCGATGTGCGCCTGATCCTGGCCACGAACCGCAGCCTCGAGAAGATGGTGGCCGCTGGCGAGTTCCGTGCCGACCTGTACTACCGCATCAATGTGGTCAGCATCTTCCTGCCGCCGCTGCGTGACCGGCGTGAAGACATCCCGTTGATGGTCGAGCATTTCATCAACCGCTTCAATCGGGAGAACGGCCGCAAGGTGAGGGTGGGGGCCAAGGCCATGAAGGTGCTGACCAGCTGCTATTGGCCCGGCAATGTGCGTGAGCTGGAGAACTGCGTGGAGCGCACGGCCACGATGGCGTTGAACGACGAACTCAGCGACCTGAGTTTTCCTTGTCACGACAACCGATGCCTGACCCAGGTGCTGCACCACATCGAGCGTGAAGATGCGGTTCGCCCGGCAGCGGGCCGATCGGTGAGCATCCCGATCGCGGAGGTGCCCGGGCGTCCGCGCGAAGCCCATGGCCTGGCCGATGGCGATGTGGCCGTGGTGGGCGGGCAGGGTGCCGCAGTGGGTCACGACGACAAGCCGCATGGCGAGCGCGAGCGCCTGATCTGGGCCATGGAGCGCTGTGGCTGGGTGCAGGCCAAGGCCGCGCGCCTGCTCAACATCACCCCTCGTCAGATGGGCTATGCGCTGCAGAAGCACAGCATCGAGGTTCGCAAGTTCTAGAAGTCTGTCATCACGGTTGAAAAAGGGGAGTGTGGGGGGCTCATGTCATGAGCCCCCTCTTTTTTGATCGCGCGGCACTCAGTCTTCCGGCGCAAAGCAGATGTGCTGTTCGTCGCATGCGTCGCAGTGGGGCGAGCGGCACACCGGCACGCTGGCGCGTTCGCACAGTTCGCGGTAGATGAACTTCTTCCAGCGCATCTGGCGATGGTTGCGTGCCTTGAGGGCTGGGAAGTGGCGTTGCATCAGTTCGCCCAGGGCCGCGCGGCTGGGCAGGCCCAGGTCCTCCCACAGGTGGTTGGGGCCCATGCTGGAGGCCGCAATGCGGGCCACCAGCTGCCGGGTCTCGTCGCTGTCGTCCGCAGCGTACTCGGCCAGCAGCGACGCCACGTCCTCCACCTCGTCGTGCAGCATCGGGTGGATCGGCACCTCCGAGGCGAGGGCCTTCACATCGGACAAGGACAGCGATGCGGCCATGAGATTCCTCCTGGTTGACGCTGCGTGTGGAAACAAGAGCTGTGCCAGGCACCGCCGATCGGGCTGCCGCACGGGCGATGCCGACGCGCGTGACATCGCGCTGTCGCCTTTGTCACAACCCTTACAGCCGGCCGCGACACGCGCTGTGTCAAAGGCGCCAAGCCGGACAAGACATTCCCTTTCCTGTGGCGCAAGTCCTTGAATTGAAAGGGAAACGACGGTGGCATGGAACTGGCATTGGGGCCATTCATCCGGGCCATGCGCCCGACAGCCAGGGGATACGAATGGACGCTTCCACTCTTGCACCGACCGCCTTCATCGGCATCGGCCAGATCAAGCCCTTGGGCGCCGCGCCCGAGCCCGCAAGCCACGGGGGGTGCGGCACCACCGGCGGCGAAGGCAAGGCGAGCTGTGGCTCATCCGATGGGCCACAGGACATGCCGGCCGAGATCTGGGAGAAGGTCAAGAACCATCCCTGCTACTCCGAAGAGGCCCATCACCACTATGCCCGGATGCACGTGGCCGTGGCCCCTGCCTGCAACATCCAGTGCAACTACTGCAATCGCAAGTACGACTGCAGCAACGAGTCGCGTCCCGGCGTGGTGAGCCAGAAGCTCACGCCCGACCAGGCGGTCAAGAAAGTGCTGGCGGTGGCCAGCGAGATCCCGCAGATGACGGTGCTGGGCATTGCCGGCCCGGGTGACAGCCTGGCCAACCCGAAGAAGACCTTCGACACGATGCGCATGCTGCACGAGCAGGCGCCCGACATCAAGCTCTGCCTGTCCACCAACGGGTTGGCCTTGCCCGATCTGGTCGACGAAATCGTGAAGTACAACATCGATCACGTCACCATCACGATCAACATGGTCGACCCCGCCGTGGGCGAGAAGATCTATCCCTGGATCTTCTACAACCACCGGCGCATCACGGGCTACGAGGCCGCGAAGATCCTGCACGAGCGGCAGATGCTGGGCCTTGAGATGCTGACAGCACGGGGCGTGCTCACCAAGATCAACTCGGTGCTCATCCCCGGCGTCAACGACCACCACATGATGGAGGTCAACCGCGAGGTCAAGAAGCGCGGCGCCTTCCTGCACAACATCATGCCGCTCATCTCCGAGCCCGAGCATGGCACCTACTTCGGCCTGAACGGGCAGCGCGGGCCCACCGCGCAGGAGCTGAAGGCCGTGCAGGACGCCTGCGCGGGCGGCGCCAACCTGATGCGCCACTGCCGCCAGTGCCGTGCCGATGCGGTGGGCCTGCTGGGCGAGGACCGCTCGGAAGAGTTCACGCTGGACAAGATCGAAGAGATGGAGGTGGTCTACGACCTCGACAAGCGCCGCAGCTACCAGGAGCAGGTCGAGGCCGAACGACAGCAGCAGCATGCAGCCAAGCTGGACGCGCTGGCTTCGGCCCAGGCCTCGATGCCGGAGGTCGATGCCGACATGAAGGTGCTGATTGCCGTGGCCACCGAAGGGCATGGCCGGGTCAACCAGCACTTCGGCCATGCCACCGAGTTCCAGATCTTCGAGGTCAGCCGGGATCAGGCCGTGTTCATCGGCCACCGCCGCGTGGACCTGTACTGCCAGGGCGGCTATGGCGAAGACGAGCAGCTGCCGTCCATCGTCAAGGCCATCAACGACTGCCACGCTGTGCTGGTTTCCAAGATCGGGGCCTGCCCGCGCGACGAGCTGAAGGCGGCCGGCATCGAGCCGGTGGACCAGTACGCCCACGAGTTCATCGAGAAAGCGGCTTTGAGCTGGTTTGCCGATTACGCCGGCCGCGTGGGCCGGGGCGAGGTCGCTCACCAGCCGCGGGGCGATGCCTCGATCCGCCAGGGCGCCTTCACGTCCGAAGCCGCTGCCTGATTCACCCGGCGGGGCCCCACCCCGCATCCTGCCCCTTGTCCCGAAGGAGAACCACCATGCCACTGAAGATCATCGCCTCCACCTGCACCGGCTGCTCGGCCTGCGAGCCGGAATGCCCGAACGTCGCCATCAGCGAAAAGGGTGGCGTCTTCAAGATCGATCCGTCCAAGTGCACCGAGTGCGAGGGGCAGTTCGATGCGCCGCAGTGCGTTTCAGTCTGCCCCGTGGACGGCTGCATCGTCCAGGCCTGAAAAGGAAAGCCGCCATGTTGCCCAACTGGACCGTGTCCCCCGCCGCCGAGAAGTTCATCCGCCGCATGGTGATGTTCTCCGGCCTGCCGACCACCGCCGGCTTCCGGCTCACCGTCACCGCGGGTGGCTGCTCCGGCTACAACGCCGCGTTCTCGGTGGAGGCGGAGCCTGCCCCGGGTGACCGGGTGGCCAGCGTGAACGGCCTCAAGGTCTTCATGCCGTCGGAGACCTGCCTGCTGCTCGATGGCGTCATCGTCGATTTCGCCGACACGCCGACCCAGTCCGGCCTGACCTTCACGAACCCGAGTGCCGCGCCGTGTGCCTGCAGCAGCGCCGACACGGGTGCGCCGTCGGTGGCGCGGGTCGAGGTGGGCGCCATCAAGCTTCACGGCCATCGGCACTGAGCGTCCCATGATGGCGGCCACACGCGCACCGGCTGGCGACATCGCCGCCCTGGACTGGCGGGGGCAGCCCATCGACTGCGGGGCGTGTCCTCACGAGCACCTGAAGGCCTCCGGTGGATGCGAGATCGGGCATGCCTGCATGCAGGACGCGTATGCGCGGCGCATCGATCGCTTCTTCCGCTGGCATCGCGAACTGGCGGGCGGTGAGTTGGGACACCCGTACTTCGAGGTGCGCGCCATTGCGGCGCGCTACGCCGAGGTCTTCCTGTTGCCCGCCCTGATCGGCGACCCGGACGAAACCGTGCGCCTGCAGGTGGCCTTGCGTCTGCCTCAGCGCATGCTGCAGCGCCTGCGCGACGACCCGCATCGCGAGGTGCGCATCCGTGTGGCCCAGCGGCTGGATCCGGAACAGCTGCCCAGCATGGCGGGCGACGAGGACTATGGCGTGCGCCAGTGCGTGGCCCGGCGCCTGCCGCCTGCCATGCTGACCCTGTTGATGGCCGACCCCGAAAGCCTGGTGCGACAGGAAGTGGCACGCCGGCTCGACATGCCGCTGCTGCTGTCCATGGCAGACGACCCGGCCGCGGAGGTGCGTCAGATCGTGGCCGCGCGCCTGCCGGTCGGCTTGCTGGGGCGCCTGGCCCGGGATGAAGACCTGCGGGTGCGGTGGGAAGTCGGGCAGCGCGCCGGACGGGACTTGTTGCGGACGATGCAGGACGATGCCGACAGCGCCGTGCGGGCGCTGGTGGCACAGCGCCTGGGTACCTCAGGAGGGGAGCATGGCTGACATCAACCGCGATGACGACGTGATCGAGCTGGCCGATCCGCCTCGCTTCACCTTCGGTGAGCGTGTCGTGAGCCGCACGACGATCCGCAACGACGGCACGTTCACCGGCAAGGACATTGGCGAGGTCCTGGTGAAGAAGGGCGACATCGGCTACGTCGTGTCGATCGGCACCTTTCTGCAGCAGTTCTACATCTACGCCGTCGAGTTCACCGAGCACGGCTACCGCGTCGGCATGCGGGCGAAAGAGCTGATGACGCTCGACCATCTGCCTGAAGAGATCCTGGCCCAGTTGGGCGACAAGGCCGAGAGCCTGCGCGCGCTGCGCTAGTGCTTCCCACCGCATCGGAGACCCACATGATGATCGAACCCCGTGAAGCCCGCTACCAGTGGGGACAGGCCGTGGTGGCCCTGGAAGACCTGCTCAACGACGGCAGCCATCCCGAGCATGCGCCGGATGCCGTGATCGTCGAGACCGGCAGCGAGGGCCGCATTGTCCAGATCGGCCACCATGAGTCGTCCAACCAGCCGGTCTACATGGTCGAATTCGGCGAGCGGGTGGTGGGCTGCATGGAAGAAGAAATCATGTTGCTGGCCGAACTGCACGAGATGATCGATGAGGCCCGCGGAGCGTCGTCAAGGCCTGCTGTGCAGGGCTCGGTGGCGCCATGAGCCTGGCCCGCCCCCCCGCACGGCGCCGTCCTCCTCGGGCCAGCCGACCGAGTCGAAGCATGAGCCAGCGTCACAACGGCCCTGCGGCGATGGTGTTCGACCTCGTGCGGGTCCGCATCGAACGGGCCCTGAGGGACCGGGTGCGCTACCGCTATGTGCACCCCCTGGTGCAGCGTGTGGACGAGGGCTACCTTGTCACCAGCCCCTGTTGCTCGCGCAACGTCGACCCGGAGGGCGGCGTCATCGACATCGCCCGGATCGAGCCGCTCGATGGCGGCGGTTGGCTGCTGTGTGCCCGTGACCACGTGGCAGCCCGTTGGGTTCAGCACGACGAGGCCCCCCTGCTGGAGCCGCTTCTGGACATGCTGTGCCAGGACCCGGACCGGGTTTTCTGGCCTTGAGCCTCGGCGGCATCGGAGACCACGGTGATGACACCCGGCCCCATCTACCTCGACCACAACGCGACGACGCCGCCCAGCGCGGCCGTGGTCGACGCCATGCTGTCGCACATGACGCAGACGTGGGCCAATGCTTCGTCGCAGCATGAAGCCGGGCAGGCGGCCAGGGTGGCGCTGGGGCAGGCGAGGGCACGGGTGGCGCGCATGCTGAACTGTCGGCCGAATGAGGTCGTGTTCACCAGCGGGGCCACCGAAGCCAACCACATGGCCCTGCGGGGCGCGGTCGGATTCAACGGCCGAGGCGCGCTGGTGGCCAGTGCGGGCGAGCATGCCGGGGTGTTGAAGCTGCTGAGTCAGCTCCAGGCTGACGCCGTGCCGGTGGCCCGCATCGGCCTGCGGGCAGATGGACAGCTGGACCTGGACCAGGCGCGCGCGCTGATCTCGGATGCCGTGTCGCTGGTGTCGGTGATGGCCGCCAACAACGAGACCGGCGTGCTCATGCCCATCGGCGAGCTGGCCCGGCTGGCTCACGCGGCTGGCGCCCTGCTGCATGTCGATGCCACGCAGCTGGTGGGCAAGCTGCCCTTTGATTTCGCGGCATCGGGGGCGGATCTGGTGTCGGTCTCGGCCCACAAGTTCCACGGCCCGAAGGGCATCGGGGCGCTGCTGGTGCGGCAGGGCCTGAACTGGCCCGCCCTGTTTCCCGGCGCACAGGAGCGGGGCCGTCGGGCTGGAACCGAGAACCTGCCGGGGGTGGCCGGCTTCGCCGCAGCGGCCGAGGCGCTGACGCTGAGCCCCGAGGTGTGGCTGGCCCGTGCCAGTGGCATGGCGCACCTGCGTGACCGGCTCGAGGCCGGTCTGCAGCGCGCGCTGCCCGGGGTGGTGGTTTACGGCGCCACCGCGCCGCGCCTGCCCAACACCAGCTACCTGCGGGTGGGGCGACTGCATGCGGACCAGGTGCTGGCACAGCTCGATCGCCTGGGCGTCATGGCGTCGTCCGGATCCGCGTGCTCGGCCGGGGGGCTGGCTGCATCACCGGTGCTGACGGCCATGGGCGTTCCCCGCGACGATGCCGTTTGTGCCGTGCGCTTCAGCCTGTCCGCCGACACCACCGCGTCCGAGGTCGATCACGTGCTGAGCCACCTCCCAGGCGCCCTCATGCCGCTGATGGCGGCATCCGATCCCGTTTCCCCACCAGGAGTTTTCGCATGAAAGTCATGATCCGCAAGGACGGCCGCGGCGTGCTGTCGGCCTATGTCCCGAAGAAGGACCTGGAGGAGCCCATCGTGTCGATGGAGCGCCCCGAGATGTGGGGCGGCACGGTCACGCTGGCCAACGGCTGGCAGCTCGGCCTGCCGGAGATGGCCGCGGGCACGACCCTGCCGATCACGGTCGAGGCCCGGCGGCTGTCGTCGGGTGACGAGTAGGAGCAGGCCATGGCCCTCACGCCAGACCAGTTGAACGAAGCCGCCGACATCGTCGCCCGGTCCGACAGTGTGCGTGCGGCCGCCGCGCAGTTGCGCGCGCGCTTCGCCCCACTGCGCGCCCTCGTGGTGGACGCGGACGACCTCCGTGGCGAGACACCGGTGCGCGAGGTGGCGCTGGAACAGGGCGGGGCACGTGCCCTGCACCTGATGGCCACCGACGGGCATTGCTGGGTGGTCACCCAGGATCCTTGCCAGGCGTCCGCCCTGGTGCTGTCTCAGGCCTGACAGGTTCTTCGAGCCACATCTTTCAGCTTTCACACAGGTGCCCCATGGACGCAGAACTGGTCGACCTCATCACCTTGTCGGATCCGGACATGTCGCCTTCCGAACTGGAGCAGGTCGTCCTGACCTTGCGCAGCAGCCAGCTCTCCAGTGGCGCCATGGTCGAGACGTTCGAGCAGGCCTTTGCCGCCTGGCTGGGGCAGCCTCACGCCGTGGCCGTCAACAGCGGCACGCTGGGCCTGGTGCTGGTGCTGCGCGCGCTCGAGATCGGTCCGGGCGACGAGGTCATCACCTCGGGCTATGCCTGGCACCAGATCGCGCACGCCATCACGCTGGTGGGCGCCACGCCGGTGATCGCCGACATCGACTACTGGTCTCACAGCGTGGATCCCGTGCAGGCCGCGGCCCGCATCGGCCCGCGCACCCGGGCCATCCTGGCCACCAACGTCAACGGCCACCCCGCGCCGTGGCGCGCGCTGCGTGAGCTGGCCGACCGCCACGATCTGATCCTGATTGAAGACAGCACCGAGGCCATCGGCTCGCGCTACCTGGGCCAGCCCGTCGGCACCTTCGGTGACGTGGCCCTGTTCGATTTCAGCCAGCCTTCGGCCCTGTGCTGCGGGCAAGGGGCGATGGTGGTCACGCACAGCAGCAGGCTGGCCAGCGAAGTGGCCTATCTGCGCGAGCGCAAGGCCCGCGACCGGGGCTCCGTGTCCGTGGGCAGCCGTGTGCCCTGGGGGGCCACCATGGGCGAGCTGGACGCCGCGGTGGGCGTGGCCCAGCTGCAGCGCATCGATGGCATCCTGGC
>JAJUHM010000149.1 GCA_029279925.1 Aquabacterium olei | reverse complement strand
CGTACAAGGCCAGATCGGCGCGTTCCAGGGCCGCTTCCAGGGCTTCGCTGGCCCGGTACAGCGTGGCGCCGGCCGAGAAGGTGATGAAGACCTTCTTGTCGTCGTGCGTGAAGAACTCGGCGCTCAGCGTGCGTTGCAGCCGCGTCAGGGCCTGCTGCCCCGCTTCCAGGGTGGTGTCGGGCAGCAGCACCACGAATTCCTCGCCGCCATAGCGTGCGACGACATCGACCGGGCGCAGGCATTCGCTGACCCGCTTGGCCAGAAAGCGCAGCGCCTCGTCGCCCGTGTGGTGTCCCAACTGATCGTTGAGCTTCTTGAAGTTGTCGACGTCCAGCAAGGCCACCACCAGCGGCGTGCCTGCACGGTCCACGCGGGAGCGCTCGGCTTCGAAGGCCTTGTCCAGGCCACGTCGGTTGGCGACCTGGGTGAGCGGGTCCGTGGCCACTTCGGCCGACAGCTGCCGGATTTCGTCCTCGAGTTGCCGCACGCGTGCGCTGAGTTCGGTGGCCCGGCTGTGCTCGGTGTGCAGACGATGCTGCGTGTCGGCCACGACGGTGGCCACAGCGCGGCTTTCCGCCACCATCTCGCGTACCACGCCGGCCAGGCTTTGCAGTGTGTCGGCCTCGCCGATGGTGTCGGCGTACTTGCCCAGGTTGTCCTGGAAACGGTCGGTGGTCTGACCCAGCGATGCGAGTTCCTGCAGCATCTGGTGGATCAGGGTCTTCAAGGCCTGCCGGGCCTGTTCGCGCTCGAACTTGAGCACGCGCTGGCGCTGGCGGGTGTCGGCCAGCAACGCCTGGATGTGGTCCATGCCGCGGCGGTTCAGCCCTTCGGCAATCTGGTGGCGCATGGCCAGGCACTGACCCTGCGCCCAGCTTTCGTCCTCGGCCAGGTCCACCAGGCTGTCGGTCAGCGAGGACACCAGCTGCGTCAGTTGCGAGGTGAGCAGGTGCCGGTGGTCGATGATGCGGCGCGCCTGGTTGCACGCCTGGGTCAACTCGACCTGAAGGGCATTGACTTCGGCAGGAGGCAGGCCGCCGGACTGTTGGACCTTCGTGAGCGCGCTGCGCAAGGCCTGCGTGGCCTCGGCCTGGGGCACGCCCGGGCCTTGCAGGGCCTGCACGGCGGTGTCGCCGAGTTGGGCCACGGCATGGCTGGCCACGGCGGGCCAGGTCACGGCGTCGGTGGAGGGCCGGGCCATCGGGGCAGCGACCGGGGACGGGGGGGCAGAGGCCGCCGTTGCGGCGGTCGCGGTGCTCTCGGACGCCAGGGCCGCGTAGTCAGGCCCAAGGTCCTCGAGCGGGGCGGCGTCCAGGGTGTCGCTTTCCCAGCTGGAAATCAGCTGACCGAGCCGCTGATGCAGTCGCGTGCCGGAGCCCTTGCTGCCCTCGAGCACCCGTTGCAGGCTGTCCTTCTTGCGCGCCAGGGTCCACTGCCGGCCCCCGCGCTCGGCGCCTCGCACCACCCGGCTGATCAGTGCGGCCCAGCGCTCGCCTTCGTCGTGGTCGCGGGCGGCCTCATTCGGCAGGGCGCCTGGCTGCACGATCCCGCCGGCCTCGGCCTCATAGGCCTGACGGAAGTGTTCGGGCGTGGGTTCCAGTCGTTGCTCGGCCAGGCGGCGCAGCGCCGCCTTGGCCAGCAGGGCAGGGGTCTGCCCGTCGGGCATCTTGCCGGGTTGAGACATGGTTCAGTATGTAGGGGGGAGCGACACACCGGCGCGAGCGATGTCGTCTTCGGGAATGCGGGGGAGGGGGCGCACGGTCTGGGTGTCGCGCAGCCACTGGCTCAGTTCACGGGCCGGCATGGGGCGGGCGAACAGAAAACCTTGGCAGATGTGACAGCCCAGGTTGTAGAGCACCTTCATCTGGGCCTCGTGTTCGACGCCTTCGGCGATCACCCGCAGCCCCAGGGCGCGGGCCAGTGCGATGATGGCCGAGACCACGGCCGTGCTCTGCGGGGTGTCGCCGAGGTCATGCACGAACGAGCGGTCGATCTTCAACTCGCTGATCGGCAGCGTGGTCAGGTAGGCCAGGGATGAGTAACCCGTGCCGAAGTCGTCGATCGAGATTTCGGTACCGAGCTGGTTGAGGCGGTGCAGCGAGGGCACGACGCCCTGCAGGTCCTTCATCAGGCCGGTCTCGGTGATCTCGAGTTCGATGGCCCGCGGCGTGACCCCTTCGCGTGCCAGGATGCTGGCGATGCGTTCGACCAGGTCGGGCTGCTCGAACAGGCGGCTGGGCAGGTTGACCGCAATCGACGAGTCGAAGCCGAATTCGTTCTGCCAGATGCGTGCCTGGCGGGCGGCCTCGGCAATGGCCCACAGGCTCATGTTGTTGATGAGCCCGGTGGCCTCGGCCAGGGGGATGAAGTCTCCCGGGGGCACGAGCTGGCCATTGCGCTGCCACCGCATCAGGGCTTCGGCGCCGACCATGCGGCTGGTGCGCACGTCGATCTTCGGCTGGTAGTACAGCACCAGTTCCTGGCGTTCCAGGGCCTTGTGCAGGGCGGTATCGAGGTCCAGGCGGACACGGCCCTTGCTCGCCAGCTGCGGGTCGTACAGCTGCACCGCGTTGCGACCTTGGGTCTTGGCCATGTCCATCGCGACGTCGGCGTGGCGCAGCAGGTCTGCCACGTTGGGGCCGTGTCCGGGGAAGACAGCCACGCCCACGCTGGCCGTGATGAAACACTCCTGCCCGGCGGCCATCATCGGCTCGCGCAGGCGTCCAGCAGGCGTTGGCCAGTGGCGGTGGCCTCTTCATCGGTCGACACCTCGGGCAGCAGCACCACGAACTCGTCCGCCCCCAGGCGGCCCACGGCCTCCAGCGTGCGGTGGGTGCGTTGCCCCAGGAGTTCCATGCCGCCTTCGATGATCTGGTCCGAGTGGCGCACGCAGTTGCGCAGCCGACGTGAGACCTCGATCAGCAGTTCGTCACCTGCGTGGTGGCCCAGGTTCTCGTTGATGATCTTGAAGCGATCCAGGCCGATCTGCAGCAGCGCCACCTTGTGGTTCTGGCGTTTGGCGTGTTCGATGGCGCGCTCAGCACGCCAGAAGATCTGTCGGCGGTTCGGCAGCCCGGTGAGGGTGTCGAAGTTGGCCAGGTGCTTGATCTTGTCTTCGGCGATGCGGCGGTCGGTCACGTCCTGCACGATGCCGGTGTAGCCGATGATGTTGGCCAGCTCGTTGAACTCGGGCTCGGCCTCGATGTGCAGGATGCGCTGGCGACCGTCCATCAGGTTGACCTGGATGTCGTTGCACAGCACCGTGCCGTGGTTCAGGACCTCGCGCAGGATGCGGCGGAAGCCCTTCTGTTCTTCGTGCGGCATCATGCGGATGATGCGGCGCAGGCCCAGTCGATCGTAGGGGCCCAGGCCGAACACGCGCAGGCCTTCGAGCGAGAACACCAGGTCGCCACCGCCGCGGCGCCAGTCGAAGCTGCCCATGCGGGCCAGCTCCTGGGCGCGCGCCAGCTTGAATTTGCTGCGTTCCAGTTCGGCCCGGGTGCGGGCTGCGCGCAAGAGGTAGCGCAAGCGGCCGGCCAGCAGGCTCCACTGCGTGCTTTTGACGAAAAAGTCGGTGGCGCCGACCTCGTAGGCCCGGGTGATCGAGGCCTCGTCGTCCAGACCCGTGAGCATGAGCACCGGAATCGTCTCAAAGCCCGGCAACTGCCGCAACTCCTGACAGGTGGCAAAGCCATCCAGCCCGGGCATGACGGCATCGAGCACCACCACGTCGGGCAGGTAGTCGGCAATCATGTGCAGGGCCTGCTCGCCGCCACTCGCCTCGGTGACCGCAAAACCGCGTTCGCGCAGCGCGATCGAGGTCAACAGCAGGTTGACTTCGTCGTCGTCCACGAGCAGCACGCGCGGCTGCTCATTGGGGTCGTCCGGCACGAAGTACGACCCGAACGTCATCTGGTCGACTCCAGCAGCGCGCGCAAGCTGCGCAGCACCCGTTGCGTCTCGAGCGGGATCTCGCGGAGGCGTGCGTTCAAGTCTTCTCCTGTCTGGCGCCGGATCATGTGCTCGATTTCGGCGCACTGCTGCGACAACTTGAGCGCCCCGATGCTTGCCGACGAAGACTTGAGTGTATGCGCGACATGCAGGATGGACGCCTGGTCTTTTGCACGCAAGGCGTCGTCAAGCTGCGGCAGGAGGCGCCCCACCGAGGCCTCGAAGGCCGAGGCCACGCGCTCGATCAGGCGGTTGTCGCCGCGCGGGTCCAGCTCGCGCAGCCGCTTGAGGGCCTCGGCATCCAGGATGGAGGCGTCCTCCTCCTGCGATGAGGGGGACACGGGTGGCACCTCGGGAGGCGGGGCCGGCTCATCGGGGGGCACTGCTTGATTCACAACCGTTTCGTTGTATACCAGTTCTGGGCTTGGGGAGGCCTGAGGAGGGAGGGCTGTCGTTTCTTCGTCCCTCGACTGGGTGTCCCCCGTCGAACGGAGCGCAGTTGTCTGGCGAGGGGGCGGCACGTCCGTCGTCGCCTGGGTGCGCTCGATCAGGATCTTCTGCAGCTGGCTCTGCCTGAACGGCTTGGACAGGTAGTCATCGAACCCCAGGCTGAGGAAGCGCTGCTCGTCGCCTTCGAGCGCATTGGCCGTGACGGCCACCACGGGCGTCTGGCTGGGTGTGATGAAGTGGAAGCGTGTGGTCGAGCCGCGGCGGAACCAGGTCAGTGCCTCGATGCCGTCCATGCCGGGCATCTGGATGTCCATCAGGATCAGGTCGAAGCGGTGCTCGCCGAGTTTGCGCAGACCTTCAAGGGCGGAACTCGCGACACGGACTTCGCAGCCCAGGCGCTTGAGCATCTGCGTGCAGACCTCCTGGTTGACCGTGTTGTCTTCCACCACCAGGATGTGCTTGCCGAGATGGGGCAGGTCGGTGCCGCTGTCGATTCCGAGCTCGGCGGTGATGCCCAGAATCGCCTGGCGCAATTCGGCCTTGCGCAGCGGCTTGGGCACGAAGCGCTGGAAGCCGACCTCGTGGGCGCGCTTGACGTCGTCCGGTGACGACACCGACGACAGCAGCACCATCTTGAGCTGGGGGTGGCGACCGCTCTGGCGCAGCGCCTCGGCCAGTCCCAGCCCGTCGAGTTCGGGCATGCTCATGTCGACCAGGGCCAGATCGAACGTGCCATCCGGCGTACCGGGGGCCATCAGGATGTCGAGCGCTTCCCGGCCGTTCGTGGCCTGCGTGACCTTCATGCCCCACGCGTTGAGCATGTTCTCGATGACCGTGCGGTTGGTGTCGTTGTCGTCCACCACCAGCACGCGGAAGGCCGGCATGTCGGGCTCTTCCAGCATGGCCATGTCGGCCTGGGTGTCGCCCACGCGAACAGGGATGCGGAACACGAACTCCGAGCCGACGCCGGGCGCACTGTGCACCTCGATCGTGCCGCCCATCAGCTCGACCAGCTGCTTGGAAATGGCCAGGCCCAGGCCGGTGCCGCCGTAGCGCCGCGACATGCCCGCGTTGGCCTGCACAAAGGCGCTGAACAACCGGGGCAGCATTTCCTGCGGGATGCCGATGCCGGTGTCGCGCACCATGAACTCGAGCTCGATCTGGGTGCTGGCCGCATTGGAGCTGTTCTGGCCGATGGCGCGGCGGATGTCGACCACGACTTCGCCGTGCTCGGTGAACTTGATGGCGTTGGCCACCAGGTTGGTGAGGATCTGCCGCAGACGCAGCGGGTCGCCGTGGATGACGGCCGGCAGGCTGGGCTGCTCGCGGAAGCTGAGCTCGAGGCCTTTCTCGTGCGCTCGGGGGGCCATCAACTCCAGCGTGTCTTCGACGAGGGTGCGCAGCACGAAGTCGCTGGTGGCCAGTTCGAGCTTGCCCGCTTCGATCTTGGCGAAGTCCAGGATGTCGTTGATGATCTCCAGCAGGCTCTCGCCGGACCGGTAGACCGCCTGAGCGAAACGCCGCTGCTTGTCGTTCAGCGGGGTGCCGAGCAGCAGCTCCGTCATGCCCAGGATGCCGTTCATCGGCGTGCGGATCTCATGGCTCATGTTGGCCATGAACTGGCTCTTGGCGAGGCTGGCGGCTTCGGCCAGATCGCGGGCGCGCTGCAACTCCAGCGCCTGGTTGTGGTCCTCGGTCACGTCCGACACCAGGCCATACAGGCGCAGCTCACCATCGGGCAGGCGGCGGGCACGGGTGCGATGGCGCAGCCACCGCATGCCCTTGCCTGGAACCACCAGGCGCAACAGGGCGTCGGTGGCCTCGTCCCGGGCTTCGCGTGCTTCCTGGTCGGCCAGCAGGGGCTGGTCATCGGCCACGATCATGCGGCGTAGCCGCTCGGGTGTGGCTTGGATCTCTTCGGTGCTCAGGCCGTACAGTTCCTGCGTACGCGGGCTGAGATAGAGGTACTGCTCGCGCCGTTCCGTGGCCACGTACACACCGTCGTCCATGGACTCGACCAGCTCGCGGAAGCGCCGCTCCGACTCCTCCAGATCGGCCTGGGCCTGACGCGCCGATGTGATGTCGCGCACCAGCGAGATCAGCAGGCGCGGGTTGCCGTTGGCATGGCGTAGCGCGAAGTAGCGCGCATTCACGACCTTCTCTCCTGCGGGACTGTGCCAGGTGAAGTCGTGCTCGACGGTCTCGCCGGAAGCGATGGCGTCTTCCATGAACGGGCGGGCAAGCATGAGGCCGGCTTCCCCCAGGGCGGATTCCACCGATCCGCCGACCACCTTGTCGCGTTCGAGCTGGAACTCGACCTCGGTGTAGCGGTTGATGGCCACCACATGCAGGTTGGCCGGGTCGAGCACGAACAGGCTGACGGGCAGGTTGCCCAGCAAGGCCTCCAGGAACTCGCGTTCCTGTTCCCGCACGTGCTCCTGGGCCTTGCGGCGGGTGATGTCGTTGAACAGGCACACGTACTGGCTGCGGCCACCGCTTTCGTCCAGCATCTGGATGGCGTCGATCTCACCCCAGTACGAGTGCGCGCCGGCCGCGCCATCGCGGTGCGACTCGTAGGACATGCGGAACGGCACGCCTCGGGCCAGGTGTTCCTGCAGCTCGGTGATGGTGCTCGGATCGCTCACCTCGGTCGCCAGCAGATCGGTCAGCCTGGAGCCGAGCGCGGACTCCTCGGGCCAACCCGTGAGGGCCACGAAGGGGGAGTTGATCCACTCGATCACCCCGTTGCGGTCGGTGATGGCCACGCCACTGCTGATGCGGGAAGCGACCAGGCCCAGCCGGCCGAGGTGCTCTGCATGGCTCGCCATGCGGGCGAGGTTGGCATCCCGCTGAGCGACAAAGCCGAGCTGGATGGCGGCGATGTCCAGCACGCGCTCCATGGCCGGCGATCCGGGTGCCGGGTCATCGAACTCGAGCAGGGCCAGGGGCCAGCCTTCGATGGCCACCGGGAGGGCCAGGACACGGCGGGTGCCTTCGGGGCGCCAGGTGTAGGAAGGGCCATTCGATGACGCCAGGTCGCTGGCAATGGGGCGCAGTTGCCCCAGCGCGAGCCCCAGCGGACGATCGCCCTTGTGCGTGGAGGCGATGGCTGTGACGTCGATGACGTCGTCACTGTCATCGCCAGTGTCCATCCATGGGCGCAGCAGCGCCGACTCGCCATTCCAGCCTTCGACCCGCAGGCAGATCCAGCTGGGGGCCCCGAGGGCTTCGCTCAGGGCCTGCCCCACGCGGTACAGCGCCTGGGGCAGAGAAGGGGCGGCGTGCGCGCCCTCGACCACGCGCTGGCTGAGCGCGAGCAGGTCGGTGCCCTCGGCGAGCGGGGCTGCGGGCTGCGTCACCGTCTGGCCGATTTCGGTCGGGATGGCCGAAGCGGTCTCGAGTGCCGGCTCGGACCGTTGCCGTGCCGCGTAGCCCAGGCCCGCCGCAGCCAGCGCGGTCAGGCTCAGGCCCAGGCCGGAGAGCCCACCCAGCCAGCCTGCCACCGCGACGAGCAACAGCCCGGCGAGCAGCAGGAGCACGGTCCGGGGCTGGCGCATCGATATCAGGTCCTGGGGCATGTCCTTGAGATGGCAGAAAGCACGGCGTCGACGCGTCTAAGGGGTTCTCATACTGCAGACTGTGGCAGTCTTCACGTTCACTTTACTCGTTTCGTGAAATCTTCAGCCAGCAGAAGAAACCCCCTGCAGGGG
>JAJUHM010000148.1 GCA_029279925.1 Aquabacterium olei | reverse complement strand
TTCTGCATTTCGGCATGAATGACATTGTTCATCGCCATCAGTGCCGCGCCCCGATGGTGATAGACCACGCCTTTCGGATTGCCTGTGGTGCCCGAGGTATAGTTCAGCGAAATCGCATCCCATTCATCCTGCGGAAGCGTGCCGGAAAAATCAGGATCGCCCGAGGCGAGGAAATCCGTGTAATCCAGACTGCCGATCGCCGCGCCCTTTGGATGGGGCGCATCGTCGGGATATTCGCTATCGTCGAAATCGATTACCAGCGGGGTGACCCTTGCCCTGGCAAGCGCTTCGGATATGACCTGCGAAAACTCACGATCGACGATCAGCACCCGGGTCTCGGCATGATCAAGCTGAAACGCGATGGCAGCGGCGTCCAGCCGGGTGTTCAGCGTGTTCAGCACCGCGCCGGCCATGGGGATGCCGAAGTGCGCTTCCACCATCGGCGGCGTGTTGGGCAGCATCACCGCCACCGTGTCGCCCGTGCCGATGCCGTGCTGGCGCAACGCGCTGGCCAGGCGGCGGCAGCGGGTGTAGGTCTGGCCCCAGCTCTGGCGCAGCGCGCCGTGCACGATGGCCAGGCGGTCGGGGTAGACCAGGGCCGTGCGTTCGATGAACGACAGCGGCGACATCGGCACGTGGTTGGCCGGGTTGCGGGGCAGGTCCTGCTCGTAGATGTTGGGCATGGCGGCGTCTCCTGATGGGTTTCCGCCATCGTGCCTCAGTGGTCTTTTCGGCGCTCCGGGATTCCCCCTGTGTCAACCTGTGACACACGGGCGCCGCTCGCTGTCGCAGAGCGTGACGGCTGTGCCGGATCGGTGTCAGTCGCCCAGGCCGCCGCTGTCCTCTTCAGGGACAACCCGGATGCGCGCCCCGTGCACGCTCACCACCTGGCCAGCGCGGATCTTGGCGGTCTTTCGCAGTTCGTCCTGGCCGTCGACCTTCACCAGGCCCTCGGCCACCATGGTCTTGGCCCGGCCGCCGCTGTCGGCCAGCCCGCAGGCCTTGAGCAGGCTGTCCAGGGTGATGAACTCGCCGCGCAGAGGGAAGGTGATCTGTTGCAAGGGGGGCATGGGGCTCGAGACAGGCTTGGGGGCAGGGAAGATCCGGAGTCAGGCGTCGTGCGGGCGTCCCCCGCGCGGGCGCGGTTCGCGGCACAATACGCGCTGATTGTGATTTCGCGTGTTTTCACATTGGCGCTGCCAGGGTGACGCGCGGTGTCCATTGTCGCGCGGTGTGTTCCCCTGCAGTACAGTCCGCCCATGAAAAAGACCGACCTTGAAAAGAACAAGGGCCTGAAGATCATGGGTCAGATGCGCCAGGCGGGCTCCCCGAGCCGCTTTGGTGCCGCCGCCCAGGCCGTGCCCGACCGCCGCGAACAACGCAAGCTTGACCAGGCTGCCGGCCTGGTGCCATTTGCGGTGAAGCTGCCCGAAGCCCTGGTTGCGCGTCTGCGCGAGCGGGCCGAGGCGGAGCACCGCACCCTCCCCGAGCTGACCGCGGCCCTCCTCGACGCGGCGCTCTCTGCCCCACCGGCCGACCCGGATTGACGTCGGCCCGACCTGACGGAGCCCTGCGATGAACCGACCCATGATGCACATCGTCGATCCCGCCACCGGCGAATCCGACCCCGAGCAGATCCGTCAGGTCTTTGAATCCCAGCAGGCCACGGCGCTGGCCTGGCGCCAGTCGACCGTGGCCGAGCGCATCGCCCGTCTCAAGCGCCTGCGCGAGGCCATGCTGGCGCGCCGCGAGGACTTCTACGCTGCCTTCGCCAAGGACTACCGCAAGCCCATCGTCGAGGTCGAAGGCACCGAGTTCATGCCGGTGCTCGACGAGATCCGCCACGCCATCGCCCACCTGAAGAAGTGGGCCCAGCCGCGGCGTGTGTGGCCCACGGTCACCACGGCCTTCACCAGCGCCTGGATCGAGTACCAGCCGCGGGGCCGCTGCCTGATCATCGCACCCTGGAACTTCCCGCTGAACCTGTGCTTCGGCCCGCTGGTGTCGGCGCTGGCGGCGGGCAACACGGCCATCCTCAAGCCCTCCGAGATGACGCCGGCCGTGAGTGCCGTCATGGCCGAGGTGATTGCCAGCGTGTTCCAGCCGCATGAAGTGGCCCTGTTCGAGGGCGCGCTGGCCACGTCACAGACGTTGCTGGCGCTGCCGTTCGACCACATCTTCTTCACGGGGTCGCCCGCCGTGGGCAAGGTGGTGATGGCGGCGGCCGCCAAGCACCTGACCAGCGTGACGCTGGAGCTGGGCGGCAAGTCGCCCGTCATCGTCGATGAGACGGCCGATGTGAAGGCCTCGGCCGAGACGCTGCTGTGGGGCAAGTTCACCAACTGCGGTCAGATCTGCGTGGCGCCCGACCACGTCTTCGTGCACGCCTCGGTGAAGGAAGAGTTTGTCGAGGCCTGCCGCCAGGTGGTGGCGCAGCGCTTCGGGCGCACACCCGAGGCCGTGCGCCACAGCCCCGATCTGACGCGCGTCATCAACCAGCGGCACACCCAGCGCATCGCCAGCCTGCTGTCCGACGCCCAGACCAAGGGCGCCCGCGTGCTGGTGGGTGGCGAGGTCGACGTCAGCACCTGCTACATCGCCCCGACGCTGATCGACCAGGTGCCGGAATCGGCCGAGATCATGCAGGAAGAGATCTTCGGCCCCGTGCTGCCGCTGATCACCTACACCGACCTCGACCAGGTGGTGCACACCATCAACGCCCAGCCCAAGCCGCTGGCGCTCTACATCTTCAGCCAGGACAAGCGCCGCACCCGCGAGCTGATCGAGCGCACCAGCTCCGGCGGTGTGGCCATCAACCACTGCGTGCTGCACTACGCCCACGGCAACCTGCCGTTCGGCGGCGTGAACAACTCGGGCATCGGCAATGCGCACGGCGAGTTCGGCTTCAAGGCCTTCTCGCACGAGCGGGCCGTGCTCAAGTCCGGCCCCATCATGATGGCCAAGCTCTTCTTCCCGCCCTACACCGGCTTCAAGCAGAAGCTAGTGCGCTGGACGGTCGACAGCCTGCGCCTGCCCTCGCTGTTCTGATCCCAGCGTCGAGCGGGCGGCCACCCGACCAGTGCCGCCTTCCGCGCGTCAGGCCACGGCCAGGCGCGCGTCCTCGATCGCCATGAGCATCTCGAAAGTGACCTCGGCAAGCACGTTTTCCTGATCATCGAGGATCTCGTACAGCAGCTCGCCCGGCTGCGGTCGCATGCTGAACAGGACGATCGCGTCCGTCGCGCCGCCGCCTTCCCGGTGCGGCTCGCGGCTGGCGGGGCTCACGGTGTAAGAGCCGGTTGGCCGGCGCTCGCGCAGGCGACCGTCCGATTCGTAGATGCAGTGCTCGCCCTTCACCACGAAGGTGTGGTTGAGCGCCAGATGCCGATGCAGGACGATCTGCTTGCCGGCCTCGAAGCGAAAGAGGATGTCGGCGATGCGTTGCTGGCGATCGAGGTGCTGGATCGCGAACGTGAAGTGCGGGAACTCGCCAAAGGGCTGCCAGTCGATGGTGTCCGGGTCGAAATGCGCGTGGGCCATGAAGGGGTCTCCTCTCAAGTGGGGTGTGGATGCCCTGAAGGGCCAGGCCATTGAAGCGCGATGCCCCGGCCCCCACCAGGGCAAGCCGCCCGGCGGGAGGCAGGCGATTTGCCCGGTGTGTACCGGCCATCTCCCTGACACCCCAGGGTAGATCTGTACGGTCGGCCGGATGCCGCGCCACACAGCTATCCGATAATCCGAACACCCAAGCCCGCTTCGCCCCCGGGCTCCCTGCGTCTGGGAAGCTGGCGGGCTTCTTGCTATTGCTCCGACCCGTGGACATCTTCATTCAACAACTGATCAACGGCCTGGTGCTGGGCAGCATGTATGCGCTCGTCGCCCTGGGCTACACGATGGTGTACGGCATCATCAACCTCATCAACTTCGCCCACGGCGAGGTGCTCATGGTGGGGGCCCTGGTGAGCTGGACAGTGGTGACTGCGCTGGGCGACAGCGGGCTGCCGGGGTGGGCCTTGCTCAGCCTGTCTCTGCTGGTTGCCATGGGGGCCTGCATGCTGCTCAACATGGCGATCGAAAAGCTCGCCTACCGGCCGCTGCGCAACGCCCCGCGTCTCGCGCCGCTGATCACCGCCATGGGCATGTCGCTGCTGCTGCAGACCCTGGCGATGATCATCTGGAAGCCGGACTACAAGCCGTATCCCATCCTCCTGAACGATGAGCCCTACGAGGTGTTCGGGGCCACGATCAACCTGGTTCAGATCCTGATCCTGGCTGTGACCGCGGTGACGCTGGCCGGCCTGATGGCCCTGATCCACGGCACCAAGCTCGGCCGCGCCATGCGCGCCACCGCCGAGAACCCGCGCGTGGCGCAGCTGATGGGCGTGCAGCCCGATCGCGTCATCAGCGCGACCTTTGCCATCGGTGCCGGGCTGGCCGCGCTCGCCGGGGTGATGTGGGCGGCCAACTACGGCTCGGTGCAGCACACCATGGGCTTTCTGCCCGGCCTGAAGGCCTTCACGGCGGCGGTGTTCGGTGGCATCGGCAACCTGGGTGGCGCCATGGTCGGGGGTGTCCTGCTGGGCCTCATCGAATCCATGGGGGCCGGCTACATCGGCGACCTGACCGGCGGCGTGCTGGGCAGCAACTACCAGGACATCTTCGCTTTCACGGTGCTCATCCTCGTGCTCACGCTGCGGCCGCAGGGCCTGCTGGGTGAACGTGTTGCCGACCGCCCCTGAGGACATCGCCATGAACAAGAACCGACTGCTGCCCTTCGTGGGCGCCGCCGTGGCGCTGGCCGTGCTGCCCCTGCTGTTGCAGGGCGTGGGCGAGGCCTGGGTCCGCATCCTCGACACCGCGCTGCTCTACATCCTGCTGGCGCTGGGCCTGAACATCGTGGTGGGCTTTGCCGGCCTGCTGGACCTGGGCTACATCGCGTTCTACGCGGTGGGCGCCTACCTGTTCGCGCTGCTGGCGTCGCCGCACCTGGCTGAAAACCTGCCGGCCGTTGCCGCGCTGTTCCCCACCGGTCTGCACACGCCGATCTGGCTGGCCATCCCCTTGGGCGCAGGCCTGGCCGCGCTGGCTGGCGTGCTGCTGGGCGCGCCCACGCTGAAACTGCGTGGCGACTACCTGGCCATCGTCACCCTGGGCTTCGGAGAGATCATCCGCGTGTTCATGAACAACCTGGACGCGCCGGTCAACATCACCAACGGCCCCAAGGGCATCAACAGCATCGAGCCCTTCCGCATCGGCCCCATCAACCTGGGCGAGCACTGGCACATCGGCGACTTCACGCTGCCGCCGGTCACGCTGCACTACTACCTGTTCCTGGGCATCGTGGTGCTGGCCGTGATCATCTGCACCCGCCTGCATGACTCCCGGCTGGGCCGCGCCTGGATGGCCATCCGCGAAGACGAGGTGGCGGCCAAGGCCATGGGTCTGAACACCCGCAACCTCAAGCTGCTGGCCTTCGGGCTGGGCGCGTCCTTCGGCGGCGTGTCCGGCGTGCTGTTCGCCAGCTTCCAGGGCTTTGTCTCGCCCGAGTCCTTCAGCCTGCAGGAATCGATCATGGTCGTTGCCATGGTGGTGCTGGGTGGCCTGGGCCACATCCCCGGGGTGATCCTGGGCGCCTTCCTGCTGGCCGCGCTGCCCGAGGTGCTGCGCCATGTGGCCGGCCCGCTGCAGGCCATGACAGGCGGCCGCCTGGACGCCGCCATCCTGCGGCAGCTGCTGGTGGCCCTGGCCATGATCGGCATCATGCTGGCCCGTCCGCGTGGCCTGTGGCCCGCCCCGGCCCACGAAGACCGACTGATTCCCGATGAGGACGTCCTGAAGGAGGGCCAGGCATGAGCGGCCGTCTGCTGTTGAACGTCGAGGGCGTTTCCAAGCGCTTCGGGGGCGTGCAGGCCCTCAATGGGGTCGGCCTGAGCATTCCCGCCGGCCAGGTGCATGGTCTGATCGGGCCGAACGGCGCCGGCAAGACCACCTTCTTCAACATGATCACCGGGCTGATCCCCTCGGACACCGGCCGATTCGAGCTGGACGGCAAGCCGTACAAGCCGACGGCCGTGCACGAGGTCGCCCGCGCCGGCATCGCCCGCACCTTCCAGAACATCCGCCTGTTTGCCGACATGTCCGCGCTGGACAACGTGCGCGTGGGGCGTCATGTGCGGACCAAGGTGAGCTGGTGGCATGCCGTTTTCCGCTCGAAGTCCTTTGTGGCCGAAGAAGCGGCCATCACCCGCGATGCGTTGGCCCTGCTGGCTTTCGTCGGGCTGGAACGCAAGGCCTACCAGACCGCCCGCACGCTGAGCTACGGCGACCAGCGCCGGCTGGAGATCGCCCGCGCGCTGGCGACCGAGCCCAAGCTGCTGGCGCTGGACGAACCGGCCGCCGGCATGAACGCGACCGAGAAGGTGCAGCTGCGCGAACTGATCGAGAAGATCCGTGCGCAAGGCCGTGCGGTGCTGCTGATCGAACACGACGTCAAGCTCGTCATGGGCCTGTGCGACCACGTGACCGTGCTGGACCAGGGCAAGCTGATTGCCTCCGGCTCGCCGGCCGAGGTGCAGCGTGATCCCGCGGTGATTGCCGCCTATCTGGGCGAGTCCCACCAGCCAGCCTGAGGCCGCCATGTCGACTGTTGTGTCCGTCACCACTTCCGTGAGCGTCTCGATGACGACCACCACCCAGCCGCTGCTTGCCGTGCGCGACCTGCAGGTCGCCTATGGCGGCATCCAGGCCGTCAAGGGCCTGAACATGGAGTTGTACGAGGGCGACCTGGTCAGCCTGATCGGTGCCAACGGCGCCGGCAAGACCACCACGCTCAAGGCCATCTGCGGCCTGCTGCAGCCTCGCTCGGGCGACATCCTGTACCAGGGCCGCAGCCTGAAGGGGCAGGGCGCGTGGAACCTGCCCGCCCAGGGGCTGGTGATGGTGCCCGAAGGCCGCGGCATCTTCACCCGCATGACGATCAACGAGAACCTGCGCATGGGCACCTACCTGCGCAGCGACGACGAGATCGAAGCCGACATCGAGCGGATCTACACCCGCTTTCCGCGGCTGAAGGAGCGCATGAAGCAGCTGGCCGGCACCTTGTCGGGTGGCGAGCAGCAGATGCTGGCCATGGGCCGTGCGCTGCTGGCGCGCCCGAAGCTGCTGCTGCTCGATGAGCCGTCGATGGGCCTGTCGCCCATCATGGTCGACCTGATCTTCGAGGTGGTGCGCGAGGTGTCGCAGCAGGGCGTGACCGTGCTGCTGGTCGAGCAGAACGCCCACCGCGCGCTCGAGATGGCCGACCGGGCCTATGTGCTCGAGTCTGGCGACATGACGCTCAGCGGACCGGCCGCCGAACTGCTGGGCAACCCGCAGGTGCAGGCGGCTTACCTGGGCGCTTGATGGGGGCCTGACAGGCGCCTGCCATGGGCGGGTGACCGACGCTGGCTCAGCGCCCGATCTGCCGCCGGCCCCCGGGGCGTCAGGCCTCGATGGCCGCGCGGATGCGCTCGCCCAAAGCCTGGATCTGCTGGATGTCGCCGGCCACGCTGGCATGGGGGCGGCGCAGATCGACGATCGAGCCCGGGATCACGTGCACGTGGAAGTGCGGCACGCTCTGACCGGCCGCCGGGCCGTTGAGCTGCATCAGCACGATGCCTTCGGCGCCCAGCGCCTTCTTCTGCGCGTTGCCCACGCGGCGCACGGTGCGCATCACCGCCTGGGCGGCTTCGTCCGACAGTTCGAACAACGTCGTGGCGGCCTCTTTAGGGATCACCAGCGCATGGCCTTCGGCCTGCGGCATGATGTCCATGAAAGCCAGCGTGTGGGCGTCCTCGTACAGCTTGAAGCACGGGATCTCGCCGCGCAGCATCTTCGCGAATACGTTGTTCGTGTCGTAGGCCATCTTGTCTCCTGGTGAATCGGGTTCGGGTGGCTCGGTCGCTGAGCGTCAGTCGCCCAGCTTGTCGGCCGCGCTGGTGAAGGCGTCGGCGTAGAAGTAGTCGGCTGGCAGGCCGGCGCGCGCGGTGAAGTCGCGCTGGGCCGATTGCACCATGATCGGTGCCCCGCAGGCATACACCTCGTGAGCCGACAGGTCGGGCAGGTCAGCGAGCACGGCCTCGTGCACGAAGCC
>JAJUHM010000147.1 GCA_029279925.1 Aquabacterium olei | reverse complement strand
CGTCGTGTCCTTCGGCGCCCTGGTCGAAATCGTTCCGCTGTTCTTCCAGCACAGCACCACGCAGCCGGTCGAGGGCCTCAAGCCCTACACGGCACTGCAACTGGCCGGTCGTGACGTCTACATCCGCGAAGGCTGCTATGGCTGCCACTCGCAGATGGTGCGTCCGTTCCGTGCCGAGACGCTGCGCTATGGCCACTACTCGATGGCCGGCGAATTCGTCTACGACCATCCCTTCCAGTGGGGTTCCAAGCGCACGGGTCCCGACCTGCATCGCGTTGGTGGCAAGTACTCGGATGAATGGCACCGTGCTCACCTGATCAATCCGCGTGACGTGGTGCCCGAGTCCAACATGCCTGCCTACCCCTGGCTGGCCGAGGCCAAGCTGAAGGACGGTCCTGCAGTCGCCCCGCGGATGGAAGCCCTGCGCAAGGTGGGTGTGCCCTACACCGACGCCGAGATCAAGGCCGCCGACGAAGAAGTCAAGGACCACACCGAACTGGAGGCGGTCATTGCCTACCTCCAGGTCCTCGGTACCGCCGTCAAGTAAGGAGCAGCGCACATGGACATCATCGATGTGAGAAGCCTCTTCACGGTGGCATGCCTGTGCGTTTTCGTGGGCATCGTCGCCTGGGCTTACGCCCGCAGCAACAAGTCCCAGTTTGATGAGGCAGCGCAGCTGCCTCTCGCAGAAGATTGATTGGAGGCTCAGACATGAGCGACTTCATTTCCAGTGGATGGGCGTGGTATGTCACGGCCATCGTGGTGTTCGGCCTGGTGTATTGCGCCTTTGTGCTGATCGGCGCAGCGCGCCACAAGGTCATCTACGACGCCGACGGCAACGTCGACAAGACCACCGGTCACGTGTGGGATGGCGACCTGCGTGAGTTGAACAACCCGCTGCCTCGCTGGTGGCTGTTCCTGTTCATCATCACGCTGATCTTCGCCATCGGTTACTTCGCCCTGTACCCCGGTCTGGGCGCGTCGCCTGGCAAGCTGAACTGGACCTCCAAGGGCCAGCTCGAGGCTGAAATCGTCAAGGCCAAGGCCGAGCAGGACAAGATCTTTGCCAAGTTCAAGAACGCTTCCGTGCCTGATCTGGCGCGTGACCCCCAGGCTCAAGCCATCGGCCAGCGTCTGTTCCTGAACAACTGTGCTGCATGCCACGGCTCGGACGGCAAGGGCGCCAAGACCTTCCCGAACCTGACGGACGGTGACTGGCTGCACGGCGGCTCGCCCGAGAAGATCATCGAGACCATCACGGCAGGTCGCCGTGGTCAGATGCCTCCGATGGCTGCAGCCGTCGGCTCGGCCGACGAGGTCCGCCAGGTCGCCAACTACGTTCTGAGCCTTTCCGGATCCGGCCACAACTCGATCCTGGCAGAACTGGGCAAGGCCAAGTTCAAGGCGGTCTGTGCAGCCTGCCACGGCGCCGACGGCAAGGGCAACCACGCCATCGGTGCACCGAACCTGACCGACAAGATCTGGCTGCACGGCTGGGGTGAGGAGTCCATCGTCCGCATCATCAACGAAGGCAAGGTCAACGTGATGCCGGCTCAGAGCCCGCGTCTGTCGGAAGACCAGATCAAGGTGGTGGCGTCTTATGTCTGGGGGTTGTCGAACCCGGTCCAGACGGCATCTTCGAAGTGATCTCTCAGGGGGCGACGACGATGTCTGCCCCCACTTGACCCTGGTCAAGCACAACGCGAAAGCCCAACGGCGGAGGATGGCTCATGATACCCTAAGGGGTACCTGGCCGCTCCGCCGTCAGTCATTTCGGAACACCATGTCAGAGTCAGCTTCATCCTCTGCGGACGCCAAGCGCGTCATCCCCATCCAACCGGCCACTGCTTCACAGCGCCGTGAAGAAACGGTGCTGCTTTACAAGAAAGCAGACAAGATCTACGCCCGCGAGGTCTTCGGCTGGTTCACAAAATGGCGTTGGGCGCTCGTCTGGTTGACGCAGATTGCCTTCTACGGCACGCCATGGTTGACCTGGAACGACCGTCAGGCGGTGCTGTTTGACCTGGGCACCCGACGCTTCTACATGTTCAACCTGGTTCTGTATCCGCAGGACCTGATCTATCTGACAGCCCTGCTGATGATCTCGGCGTATGGGCTGTTCCTGTTCACCGCGGTGGCGGGGCGCTTGTGGTGTGGCTATGCGTGCCCACAGTCGGTCTACACCGAGATCTTCATGTGGATCGAGCGCAAGATCGAGGGCGACCGCACCCGGCGGATGAAGCTCGACAAGGCGCCCTGGTCGGTCCAGAAGGTCTTGCGCAAGACAGGCAAGCAGGTCGCCTGGATTGCCTTCGCACTGTGGACAGGGTACACCTTTGTCGGCTACTTCACGCCCGTTCGCGAACTCGCCCAAGGGGTCCTGAGCTTTGGTCTCGGCCCGTGGGAAACCTTCTGGATTCTGTTCTATGGCTTTGCCACCTATGGCAACGCTGGCTACATGCGCGAACAGGTCTGCAAGTACATGTGCCCGTACGCGCGTTTCCAGAGCGCCATGTTCGACCGCGACACGCTGATCATCAGCTATGACGAAAAGCGTGGCGAGCCCCGCGGGTCGCGTTCGCGCAAGACGGATGCCAAGGCGGCAGGCAAGGGCGACTGCATCGACTGCACCCTGTGTGTCCAGGTCTGTCCGACCGGGATCGACATCCGCAAGGGCCTCCAGTACGAGTGCATCGGTTGCGCTGCCTGCATCGACGTCTGCGATTCCGTGATGGACAAGATGGGCGCGCCGCGCGGCCTCATCCGTTACGCCACCCTCAACTCCATGGAGAACGGTTGGGGTCGAGCGGAGATGTGGGCACGCGTGGCCCGCCCCCGTGTGCTGCTCTATACCGCCATCCTCATTCTGGTCATGGGCGCGTTTGCCTACAGCCTCTATAACCGGCCATCCTTCCGCGTCGACATCGTGCGTGATCGGGGCGCGCTCGCCCGGGTGGTGGACGACGGTTTCGTCGAAAACGTCTACCGCGTCCAGCTGATGAACGCCAGCGAGCGGGTGCAGCGCTACCGCATCGGTGTGGAGCAGCTGCCGTCGGCGCGCGTCGAAGGTGGTGAAGAGATCGTCCTGGGCCCTGCCGAAGCGCGCTGGGTTCCGGTGGCCGTTCGGGTGCCGCCCGAAGTGGCCGCTCGGATGGGCTCCGGCGCCAGCGGCATGACCCTGCTCGTCGAGCAGTTGCGTCAGGGCGACCGCCCGCAGGTCGATGTGCGCGAGCACACTACATTCATGGTGCCGCGCTGAGCGCGCGGCCATTTTCGAGAGGTCTTCATGTCACAACAAACCGTGCCGTCCATGTCCGAGCCTGCCGTGTCGCAGCCGCCCTGGTGGAAACTGCCCATCGTCTGGATGGTGATCGGCGGTCCTCTGGCTGTCGTCGTGGCGTCGCTGTTCACTGTCGGCATTGCCGTCCGCAATGTGGACCCGGTGCTGGACACCTCCAAAGGGCAGGTGTCGTCGCCCAATGAGCTGCCGGCCGTGAAGGCGCGCAACCATGCGGCCGAAAGCACCGAGCCTGCCGAGCGCTGAGCGGGTGATCCCGGCCTGCGGGTAAGTCCTGCAGGCAAAGACCACGGTCTGCCGGAACATGTTCGGGTGTCCTGATTCCTTTTCGAGAGGGGGCCCCATGACACAACGTGTTCTTCACGCGGCTCAGATTCTCTGGCCTGCCTTTCTGTTCGCGGCGGCGCTGGAACTGCTGGTGTTTGCCTGGGTGGACCCCGCCCAGCTGATGATTGGCAACTGGCAGCCCGATGCCACCACGGTCTACAGCATCACCTTCCTGGTGTTCTGGGGAATGATCTCCCTGGCCGGGGCGTTGTCGCTGTGGCTCATGCGCATGGGCAGCCAGCCCGCGCAGCGCGCCCGTGCGCGGCGTCAGGGTGGGGCGCTATCCCGGCATACCTGATACCTGACATCGCCGTGGCGGCGCGCTCTCGCGCTGTGCCGGCGCCCCCATCAAAAAAGCCCGCCGGGTGGCGGGCTTGGTTTTCGTCAATCGAGCAGGTTGCTCGACCGACCGCGTCTGATCGTCAGCAGCGCACGCTGTTGACGAGCGCGCGCAGGCCGGCTTCGTCGGTGATGCGGATGTCGCGTTGCTTGACTTCGAGCAGGCCTTCTTCCTGGAACTTGGAGAAGGTGCGACTGACGGTTTCCAGCTTCAGCCCCAGGTAGCTGCCGATTTCCTCGCGTGTCATCCGCAGCACGAGCGCGGACGCCGAGAAGCCGCGCGCATGCAGGCGCTGCGTCAGATTCAGCAGGAAGGCGGCCAGCCGCTCTTCGGCCCGCATGCTGCCCAGCAGCAGCATCACGCCGTGGTCGCGCACGATCTCGCGGCTCATGATCTTGTGGAACTGGTGCTGCAGGTCGGAAAACTCGCGCGACAGGTCTTCCAGCTGAGCATATGGAATGACGCAAACCTGCGAGTCCTCGAGTGCGATGGCGTCGCAGGCATGCCGGTCGGTGCTGATGCCATCCAGGCCCAGCAGTTCGCCCGCCATCTGGAAGCCGGTCACCTGGTCGCGACCATCCTCGGATGAGATGCGGGTCTTGAAGAAGCCTGTGCGCACGGCGTACACCGAACGAAACGGGTCTCCGGTGTGGAACAGGGCGTCACCCCGCTTCACCGTCTTGCGCGTGGCCACCAGCGAGTCCAGGTGGGACAGCTGCGGCTGGCTCAGTCCGACAGGGAGGCAGAGCTCGCGCAGGTTGCAGCTGGAGCAGGCGACTTTGAATGCTTCGTATTTCATGGTGCACGACGAGCCATTGGTGGAGCACTTGCTCGGGGAGCGTGCGGGAGCGTCGGCGTTGCTCTGGTCCAGGACGGGAATGGTGGTGTTCAACATGAGGAACCTCAAGGTCTTCCTCATTGTTGCCCGATCCCTGGAGTCGAGGTTGAGGCAGATCAACCCCCCACAGCATCAGTTTGGCACAGTCCCCGTGCATGAGCGACCAGGCCATGATAACCACTCAACCCGCCCCCATGATTTCCAGCGAGGTGCTGACGCGCCTTGATGTGTCAGGGCCGCGCTACACGTCCTATCCGACCGCCGACCGATTTGTCGAGGCCTTCGGCCCCGCGCAGCACCGTCAGGCGCTGGCCCAGCGCGGCGAAGGTGCCGGGGCGGTGGCTGGCGGCGCCGTACCGCTGTCTCTTTACATTCACATTCCGTTCTGCGAATCGGTCTGCTATTACTGCGCCTGCAACAAGGTCATCACCAAGCACCATGACCGCGCAACCGAGTACCTGCAGGCGCTTCGGGCGGAAGTGCAATTGGTGGTCGACCAGATCGGACGGGGCCAGGCGGTCTCGCAGCTGCACCTCGGCGGCGGCAGCCCCACCTTCCTCAGTGACGATGAGCTGGAAGGGCTGCTCACCATGCTGCAGGACGCGTTCCGTTTCGTCCCGGGCGGTGAGTACGCGATCGAGGTTGATCCGCGCACCGTGGATGCAGGGCGCCTCAAGCGCCTGGCTGCCATGGGGTTCAACCGCCTGAGCTTCGGCGTGCAGGACTTCGATCCCCAGGTTCAGCAGGCCATCCATCGCGTCCAGCCTTTCGAGATGGTGGCGGAGTTGATGCGCGCCGCCCGCGCAGAAGGCTTCGACTCCATCAACATGGACCTGATCTACGGCCTGCCCAAGCAGACGCCCGAGCGTTTCGCTCGCACGCTGGATCAGGTGGTAGAACTGCGCCCCGACCGCGTTGCGGTCTACGCCTATGCCCACTTGCCGCAGCGTTTCAAGCCGCAGCGCCGCATCGACGCCTCGGCCTTGCCGGCTGGCGCGGACAAGGTCGGCATGCTGGCGGCGGCCATCGACCGCTTCTGCGCCGCCGGGGACGACTTCAGCGGCATGGACCACTTTGCCCAGCATGACGACAGCCTCGCTGTCGCCCGGCGCCAGGGGCGCCTGCATCGGAACTTCCAGGGCTACAGCACCCATCCTGACTGCGACGTCATCGGCCTGGGGGTCTCGTCCATCGGGCGGGTCGGGCCGCATTACATGCAGAACGCCAAGACCCTGCCCGAGTACTACGATGCGCTGCGCCGCGGCGAGCTGCCAACGGTGCGGGGGCTGACGCTCTCGCGCGATGACCTCGTGCGTCGCGCGGTGATCATGGCCATCATGTGCCAGGGTCGGGTGGACTTCGAATCCATTGAGCTCGCCTACCTTATTGATTTCCGGCAATACTTCGAGGCTGAAATGCGCTTGCTGGAGCCGCTCGTCGAGTCGGGGCTGGTGCAACTGGAGTCCGACGGTGTCCGAGTCACGGCGCTTGGCTGGTATTTCGTGCGTGCCATCGCCATGGTGTTCGACCGCCATCTGCAGATGGACAAGGCCGTCGAGCGCTTCTCCCGCATCATCTGAGGCAGCGCTCACCCGCAGCGGACAGAGGGGGGCGTCATGCTGACCGGCCTCATGTTGACGGCCTTTCTGATGGGCCTCGGCGGCATGCCCCACTGCGCCGTGATGTGCGGGGCGCCGTGCGCCGCTGCCTTCCCCCGGGGGCTCCCCCTGCTGGCCTTGGTCGGGCGCGCGCTCGGCTATGCACTGCTGGGCGGCGTGGCGGCAGCGTCTGCCGGCATCGTGGCGTCCTGGGGCCGAGAATTCGCCGCACTGCGGCCTTTCTGGCTCATGGCTCAGATGGGCGCTGTGTTGTTCGGCCTGTGGCTGCTGTGGCAGGCTCGTGTGCCGGCCTGGCTCGATACGGCAGGCGTCGGGTTGTATCACCGCCTCAAGGCCCGCTTTCCTGGCGGGGCCAGTCGGTCCGGCCGCGCTGCGCGAGCCGGACTGTTGCTGATTTCCGGCATGGCCTGGGCCCTTTTGCCTTGTGGACTGCTGTACGGTGCCCTCATGGTGGCCGTGCTCGCGCCGGACGCTCTGGGAGGAGCGCTGGTCATGCTTTCCTTTGCACTCGCCAGCAGCGCCGGTGTCTGGTTTGCGCCGGCGGTCCTCGCCTGGCTGCGGAAGCGACTGGGGCGCGGCCGCCCGTCCGCTGCGGAGTCGGTGTCCGCACCGCGAGACGCGAACGGGGTCGTGCCTGTGTTGTGGCTGAAACAGGATGAGGTGGATGGCTCGCAGCCGTCCCGGCCCTCTGAGAGTTCCAGCTCCGCTCCCGACGCGCAAGTGGTCGATCCGCGATGGGCCCTGCGCCTTTCCGGCGGCATGCTGGCCCTGATGGCAGGGTGGGGCTTGTCGCATCACCTGGTGGCCCAGTGGCGGGCCTGGTGCGCCTGAGACACGCCATTGCATCACGTGGCGCGCATGCCGTCCATCTGGTCAGTCCTATATAAGATTTGACGCTGGGGTGACGTAGAATCATTCCGCTTTGCCGTCATCCATGGCAATGTTTTTCTCGGAAACGCCAAACGCGGAGACCACGACATGTACCAGCACATCAAGGTGCCCGAAGGTGGGCAGAAGATCACGGTCAACCCGGACTTCTCGCTCAATGTTCCCCATAACCCGATCATTCCTTACATCGAGGGTGATGGCACCGGCTTCGACATCACGCCCGTGATGATCAAGGTGGTGGATGCCGCGGTCCAGAAGGCTTACAGCGGCCAGCGCAAGATCCACTGGATGGAGATCTATGCGGGCGAGAAGTCGACCCGCGTGTACGGTCCCGACGTGTGGCTGCCTGAAGAGACCCTGCAGGTGCTCAAGGACTACGTCGTGTCCATCAAGGGTCCGCTGACGACCCCGGTGGGCGGCGGTATCCGGTCGTTGAACGTGGCGCTGCGCCAGGAACTCGACCTCTACGTGTGTCTGCGCCCGGTGCGTTACTTCAAGGGCGTGCCGTCGCCGGTGAAGGAGCCCGAAAAGACCGACATGGTGATCTTCCGTGAGAACTCGGAAGACATCTACGCCGGCATCGAGTTCGAAGCCGAGAGCGACAAGGCCAAGAAGCTGATCGCCTTCCTGCAGACCGAGTTCGGTGTCAAGAAGATCCGCTTCCCCGAAACCTCGGGCATTGGCATCAAGCCGGTCTCGCGTGAGGGCACCGAGCGTCTGGTCCGCAAGGCCATCCAGTACGCCATCGACAACGACAAGCCGAGCGTCACCATCGTCCACAAGGGCAACATCATGAAGTACACCGAAGGTGGCTTCCGTGACTGG
>JAJUHM010000146.1 GCA_029279925.1 Aquabacterium olei | reverse complement strand
GAAGAAAAGCCCAAGGCCCCCAAGAGCAACTACGCCGTCACCGGCCTGTACTTCTATGACGAGCAGGTGTGCGACATCGCCGCCAGCATCCAGCCCAGCCCGCGTGGCGAGCTGGAGATCACCGACGTCAACGCGCGCTACCTGGCGCAGGGCCAGCTGAGTGTCGAGATCATGGGCCGCGGCTATGCCTGGCTGGACACCGGCACGCACGACAGCCTGATGGAAGCCGGCCAGTTCATCGCGACGCTGGAAAAGCGCCAGGGCCTGAAGGTCGCCTGCCCCGAAGAAATCGCCTACCGCTCGGGCTGGATCGACGCCGCCCAGCTGGAAAAGCTCGCCGCCCCCATGCTGAAGAACGGCTATGGCCAGTACCTGATGAAGGTGCTCAACGAAACAATCTACTGAGCTGCCCCATGAAACTGATCGAGACTGCGCTGCACGACGTGCTGATCATCGAGCCCGCCGTGTTCGGCGACGACCGGGGCTGGTTCATGGAGAGCTTCAACCAGGCCCGCTTCGAGGCCGAGCTCACCCGATTGGGGCGCCCCGTCCCACGCCCGTTCGTGCAGGACAACCACTCGTGCAGCCGCAAGGGCGTGCTGCGCGGCCTGCATTACCAGCTGGCCCCGCGCGCGCAAGGCAAACTGGTGCGCGTCGTCCAGGGGGCGGCCTTCGATGTGGCCGTGGACATCCGCAAGGGCTCGCCCACCTTCGGGCAGTGGGTGGGGGTGGAGCTCAATGCCGACAACCGCCGCCAGTTGTGGATCCCGGAAGGTTTTGCGCACGGCTTCGTCGCGCTGGAAGACGACACGCACTTTCTCTACAAGACCACCGACACCTATTCGAAGGAGCACGAGCGCAGCATCCGCTGGGACGACGCCGACATCGGCATCGACTGGCCGTTGAACGGCATGACGCCGTTGCTGACACAAAAGGATGCAGAGGCGTCGGTACTCCAACACGCCGACACCTTCTGATACGCCCTCGGGGCCCCCGAGCCGTGGGGACGGTGACACAAGCGTCACACCCACCCCCGCATAATCCCTGAATGAACTCGAACACGGCCCCGCCAGCTGTCGCCGCCAGCCATTCCTTGCTACGCAAGCTCGTCGTCTATGGGCTGTTCGCGGTGTTTGCGGTGTGGTGCGTCACGGCCTTCCGCAAAGACATCGCCCAGATCGACCTGCACCCGCTGCAGGCCGGATGGGGTGCCGTGCTGCTGGCCGGCGCGCTCTCGCTGGTGAACTATGGCCTGAGGATCTGGCGCTGGCGGCTGTACATGACCCGGCTCGGGCATGTGCTGCCCTGGCGCTTCGTGTCGCTCACCTACATGTCCGGCTTTGCCTTCACGCTGTCGCCCGGCAAGATCGGCGAGATGGTGCGGGCGCGGTACTACCAGCCCCATGGCATCGGGCTGCCGGTGTCGGGCGCGGCTTTCTTCGTCGAGCGGCTGCTGGACCTGCTCGCCATGGTGCTGCTCACGGCTGCCGCCCTGACCGAGCTCCACGCCTACGCCCGCTTCCTCTGGGTGGCGCTCGGCCTGGTGGGCGGGCTGCTGGCCGTGCTGATGCTGCTGCCCTGGGCTCGCGTGGCCGCTCACCTCGATGCCCGGGTCTCGACCCACCGGCTGCTGCGTCCCGCCCAAGGCATGGCCCACACCCTGGTGCGCGCCCGCGCCCTGCTGTCACCCGGCATTCTGCTGGGCGGCATGGCCCTTGGCCTGGTGGCATGGGGCCTGGAGGCCATCGGGCTCAAGGTGGTGGCCGACGTGCTCTCACCCGACCTGCTGGGTGTGCCCTCCGCCATGGGCATCTATGCCGTGGCCATCATCGTGGGCGCGCTGTCCTTCCTGCCCGGTGGACTGGGCAGCACCGAATTCGTCATGGCCGGTCTGCTGTACGCGCACGGCTTCACCATGCCCCAAGCCATCCTCCTGACCCTGGTGTGTCGCCTGCTGACGCTGTGGCTGGCCGTTGTGATCGGCTGGTACTGCGTCTGGGTGCTGCGCCATTCCAAGACAACATGACCCAGCGAGACGTTCCCCTTTGCGTCGACCTTGACGGCACCCTCATCCACAGCGACCTGCTGCTCGAGTCCTTTCTCCTGCTCATCAAGCGCAACCCCCTGTACCTGCTGCTGGTGCCGCTGTGGCTGCTGGGCGGCAAGGCCCGGCTCAAGCGCGAAATCGCCAGCCGGGTCACGCTGAACGGGGCCGCCCTGCCCTACGCCGCACCCTTTCTCGACTGGCTGCGGGTTCAGAAACGGGCCGGCCGGGCCCTGTGGCTGGTGACGGCCTCCGACAGCCGGCTGGCCCAGGCCGTGGCCGACCACGTGGGCCTGTTCGACGGCGTGCTGTCCAGCGATGGACAGACCAACCTGTCGGGGCGCAACAAGGCGGCCGAACTGGTGAAGCGCTTCGGCGAGAAGGGCTTCGACTACTGCGGCAACGAGGCGGTGGACCTGAAGGTGTGGCCCCATGCCCGAGCGGCGGTGGTGGTGCATGGCGGCAGGGCGCTGGAGTCACGCGCGCGCGCCGTGACCCAGGTGGCGGCCACGTTCGCCCCGCAGCCCACCACGCTGAGGTTGGTCACCAAGGCCTTGCGCGTGCACCAGTGGGCCAAGAACGCACTGATCTTCGTGCCCGTGGCCGCCGCCCACGTGCTGGGCGACACCGCGGTCCTGCTGCATGCGCTGATCGCCTTCGTGGCCTTCAGCCTGTGCGCGTCCTCGGTCTACCTGCTCAACGACATGCTGGACCTGGAGTCGGACCGCCAACACCACAGCAAGTGCCGGCGCCCGTTTGCCGCCGGCACGCTGAGCCTGCTCTTCGGCCTGATTGCCGCCCCGCTGCTGCTGCTCGTGGCCTTCGGCCTGGCCCTGCTGCTGCCCGTCAAGTTCCTCGGCGTGCTGGTGGCCTATTACGTGGTCACGCTGGCCTACTCCTTCCTGCTCAAGCGGCTGGTGATGATCGACGTGCTGACGCTGGCCGGGCTCTACACCGTGCGCATCGTCGCCGGCGCCGCTGCCACCGACATCCCCTTGTCGTTCTGGCTGCTGATGTTCGCCATCTTCATCTTCCTGAGCCTGGCCATCGTCAAGCGCTACGCCGAGCTGCATGCGATGCGGGCCCAGGGCAAGGACAAGGCCTCGGGGCGCGGCTATCAGGTCGACGACGTCCACCTGCTGCAGAGCCTGGGCACCGCCAGCGGCTACCTCAGCATCCTGGTGCTCGCCCTGTATGTGAACTCGCCGGACATCGCCCGGCTCTACACCCAGCCCAAGCTGGTGTGGCTGCTGGTGCCCGTGATGCTGTACTGGATCAGCCGCATCTGGATGGAAACCTACCGCGGTCGCATGGACGACGACCCGCTGGTGTACGCGTTGAAGGACCGCACCAGCCTGGCCACCGGCGTGGCGGCCGCTGTCGTGCTGTGGGCGGCCACCTGACCCCGTATGGCGTTGACTTCGTCGTACACCTCGTGGGGCCGGGTGCTGCGCCCCGAGCATGAACTGCTGCCGCTGGCTTCGCGCCACGCTCCCCTGCCGGCGCTGCCTGACGGCTGTGCCCACATGCTGCCCTACGGCAACGGACGCAGCTATGGCGACAGCAACCTGAACCCGGACGGGGCCCTGCTGCCGGGGCGCCAGCTCGACCGCTTCATCGCCTTCGATCCAGCCAGCGGCGTGCTGCGCTGCGAAGCCGGCGTGCTGCTCTCCGAGATCCTGCGCCTGGTCGTGCCGCAAGGCTGGTTCCTGCCTGTCACGCCCGGCACGCAGTTCGTGACCGTGGGCGGGGCCATTGCCAACGACGTGCATGGCAAGAACCACCACGTGGCGGGCTCCTTCGGCAACCACGTGACGCAGTTCGAGCTGCTGCGCTCGGACGGCAGCCGGCGGCTCTGCAGCCCGACGTCGCATGCCGACTGGTTCGGCGCCACGGTGGGGGGCCTGGGCCTGACCGGGCTGATCACCTGGGCCGAGCTGCAACTGCGGCGGGTGCACAACCCCTTCATGGTGACCGAGTCCATCCGCTTTCGCTGCCTGGAAGAGTTCTTCGAACTCAGCACGGCGTCGGAAACCGACCACGAGTACACCGTCTCGTGGATCGACTGTGCCTTCGGTGGCCGACGCCTGGGCCGCGGGCTGTTCAACCGCGGCAACCACGCGCCCGCCACGATGGACTCGTCCGTGCTGCCACGCTCGCTGCCCACCGGAGTGGTCGAGCATGCCCGCACCGTGCCCATCACGCCGCCGCTGTCGCTCGTCAACAGCCTGTCGCTCAAGTCGTTCAACACGCTGTACTTTCACAAGCAACGGCACGACGTGGTGCAGGGGCTGCAGCACTACCGCCCCTTCTTCTACCCGCTGGACGCGCTGCTGGAATGGAACCGCATCTACGGCCCGCGGGGCTTTTACCAGTACCAGTGCGCGATCCCGCCCGAGCGGGCGCTGAAGGCCACGCGGGCGCTGCTCGAGGCAATCTCGGCGAGCGGCATGGGCTCCTTTCTGGCGGTGCTCAAGCAGTTCGGTGAACCCGCCTCGAAAGGCCTGCTGTCCTTCCCCATGCCCGGCACCACGCTGGCACTTGACTTTCCCAACCAGGGGCCGCGGCTGCATCGCCTGTTCGCTGCGCTGGACCGCATCGTGCTGGAGGCTGGCGGCCGCCTTTACCCGGCCAAGGACGGCCGCATGGACGCCACCGTGTTCAAGGCGGGCTACCCCCGCTGGCGTGAATTCACCTCGTATGTCGACCCGCGCTTCAGCTCCGGCTTCTGGCGCAGGGTCATGGAGCAAGCATGAGAAAGATCCTGATCGTCGGGGCCACGTCGGCCATCGCCGAAGCCACGGCCCGCGTCTGGGCCCAACGCGGCGACAAGCTGTTTCTGGCGGCCCGCCGTGCCGACGCACTGCAGTCGGTGGCCAGCGACCTCGTCACCCGAGGCGCTGCCTTTGTCGGGACCCAGGTGTTCGACGCCAACGCGCTGGATCAGCATGCGAGCCTGCTGCAGGCAGCCAGCGAGGCCATGGGCGGGCTGGACACCATCCTGATCGCGCACGGCACGCTGTCGGATCAGGCCCGTGCACAGTCGGATGCGGGCTATGCCCTGGGCGAGATCCACACCAACGGGGTGTCCGTGGTGAACCTCATGGGCCTGGCAGGCGAGCGCTTTGAACGCCAGGGCCATGGTGCCATCGCGGTGATCTCGTCGGTGGCGGGCGACCGTGGCCGGCAGAGCAACTACGTGTATGGCAGCGCCAAGGCGCTGGTCAGCGCGTTCGCCTCGGGGCTGCGGCAGCGCCTGAGCAAGAAAGGCGTGCACGTCGTGACGATCAAGCCCGGCTTTGTGGACACACCGATGACGGCGGCCTTCAAGAAAGGGGCGCTGTGGGCCAAGCCCGACAAGGTCGCACGTGACATCGTGGCCGGCGTGGACAAGGGCAAGGCCGTGGTCTACACCCCGGGCTTCTGGGCGCTGATCATGCTGATTATCAAGCACATCCCGGAGTTCGTCTTCGTCAAGCTCGCATTGTGAGCTGGTGAGCCCGGGTTGAAAGCGGGGCCCACCCGCCTGCCTTCAACCCCTTGTGCGCGGTCAGGCGCGGGCGTCGCCCCAGCGCAGGGCGGTGCCCTCTTCGCCCTGGTAGGTGGTGTGGCCGTTGCGGTCCACCACATACAGCGGTGAGGCGATCACGTCCGTGAAGCTCGCACCACCGTTCAGACGCGTGTAATCGAACAGCACGCTGCGGATCAGGTGGCTGCCCGCTCGCAGCTGACAGCCATTGCCCAGCCAGGCCGGGCCCTCGATCGTCACGCCGTCTTCGATCTCGCTGCCCGAGCCGATGTAGACCGGGCCGTTGATCTGGACCTTGTCCCAGTTCACGCGGGTGTTGAGCCCCACCCAGACGCCCGGACGGACCTCCTTGCCCGGCATGCGCATGTCGGCAATCTCGCCCTTGAGCACGCGTTGCAGCACGGTCCAGTAGTCGGTGACACGGCCGATGTCGATCCAGTGGAACGGGTGGCTCTGAGCGTAGAACGGCAGCCCCTGCTTGACCAGCAGCGGGAAGAGCTGGCTGCCGATGTCGAACTCGACGCCGGCCGGCACGAGCTCCAGCGCCGCCGGCTCGAAGATGTAGATGCCGGTGCTCGCCAGGTTGGACAGTGCCTCCTCGGGCTTGGGCTTTTCCTGGAACGACTGCACGCGGCCGTCTTCACCGGCCACGACGATGCCGTAGTTCTTGACCTCTTCGCGCGAGACGGGCAGCGTCACGACGGTGGCCATGGCCTTCTTCGCATGGTGCTCGGCCAGGGCGGCGGTGATGTCCAGGTCGATGATGGCGTCGCCGCACAGCACCAGCGTGGTGTCGTCGAAGAAGCCGGAGAAGTCCTGGATGTGGCGCATGCCGCCGGCCGAGCCCTTCGGGCGCGGCACGATCTCGCCGTGCTCGCGCACGCCTTCGTACGAATACCCGATCTCCACCCCCCAGCGATGCCCGTCGCCGAAGTAATTTTCGATCTTCCAGTGGTGATAGGCCACGTTGATCATGATCTCGCGCACACCGTGGCGCGCCAGGTGCTCGATGATGTACTCGAGCACCGGCTTGCCCAGGATGGGAATCATCGGCTTCGGCATGCCCTTGGTCAGGGGGCGGATCCGGGTCCCTTGCCCGGCCGCCAGGATCATGGCTTTCGTCATTGCGTTGTTCTGCCTGGTGGAAAGTGGCTGTGACTGCACTGCACCGCGGCAAAGCCCGTCGGCGCGCACCTGCACTTAGTATGGGCCGAATCCGCATGGGGAGGGTGTCGGTCCCCCCAAGCGGGCGGCTGTTTCCGCCGGTTTGCGACACCGCGGTTGCGAAACTTACACGTACCTCTCGGGCAACATCACGTGGTCACAGGCAGCCGGATGACAAAGCGGCTCCCACCGCCCGGCCTCGCTTCGCAGCGGACCTGACCACCGTGACGCTGTGCGATCTGGCGCACCAGGCTCAGTCCCAGCCCGACCCCGCCGGCATGCTCGGCATGTCCTGGCAAACGGTAGAAGGGCTCGAAGATGCGTTCGCACTGGTCCGGCGGCACACCCGGCCCGCGATCGCACACACGGATCTCGACACTGCCCGGCTGTGCATCGAGTTCCAGCTCGATGTCCGGCCCGCCGTAGCGGCCGGCGTTCTCGAGGAGATTGCGCACAGCCCGCCGCAGCAGGCGCTCGTCTCCGATGTAGGGGGCGGCCGGCAGGCCCTGCGGGACCACCTCGGCCTTGACACGCAGGGCCTCTTCCATGGCCAGGCCCAGCAGATCAACTGGCTGGCGCTCGATGTCGGACCGCGCGTCGAGGCGGCTGGCCAGCAGCACCTCCTCCACCAGCGCATCGAGTTCACGGATGTCCTGATGGATCTCGTCCTTGAGCTGGGCCGCGCGCTCGGGCGGCATGTCGGCCATGATGGACACCGCCATCTTCAGGCGCGCCAGCGGCGAGCGCAACTCGTGGCTGGCATTGGCCAGCAGGCTGCGGTTGGCTGTCACCAGGTCCTCGATGCGCTGGGCTGTCTCGTTGAAGCTGGCGGCCAGCGCCGCCACCTCGTCGCGGCCCTCCACGGCCACGCGGTGCTGCAGTTGTCCTTTGCCAAAGGTCTCCACGCCGTCGCGCAAGGCTTTGAGGCGTCGGGTGAGCCGGTTGGCCACGGGCCAGGCGCCAATCGCCACGGCGATGAACAGCAACACCAGCGAGATGATCAGCGCCGGCACCCCCTCCACCAGCCAGAGGGGCAGAAAGGCGGTCGGAGAATCGGGCCACCAGCCGTGGTGAGCCGCTCCGGGCAGGTCCGCACCGGGGCGACCGCCCCGATCCGGAGGAGGACCGTCCGCCCCACCAAAGCCCAGACCCGGCGGCGGCGGCGGCCCCATGCCACCCGGCAGCGCGCGCAAGCGGAAAGCGCCCGGGCGCAGCATCCACAGCACCCGCCCGTCAGACAGCCGCGACTGCTGCAGCCGGTTGCTCAACTCGGGCGCGCGCTGCAGCAAATCGCCCATGAGCGGCGACACCGCCATGCGTCGGCCCTGCGCGTCGTCGAGCGCCATCGGCATGCGCAGGCGTTCCGACCAGTCCAGCAGCGCCCGCGCCTGCTCGGCCGCCGGCGCGGTGGCAGGAGGCAG